>DASRTX010000092.1:0-8748 GCA_035655715.1 Myxococcales bacterium
ATGGGCGACAGCTCCACGGTCGGAGCGCCGTTCTCCCCGCGCAAGAGCCGGGCGGCCCCCTGCGCGAGATTGCGGGGCGCAAGCCACGCCGCAAGGCCCCAGAGCAGGGCGCATCCGGCCAGGGCAGCCAAAGGCCCCCGCAAGGACGAGGCGGGCAAGGCCCGGCGGACGTCGATCGCGCGGGCGGCGGCGGCCGCGCGCACGTGCAGCAGCGCCAGCAACTCGGTGGAGACGCCCTCCGTCCGCTCGGAGGCGAGCTCGACGCTGCTGAGCAGCTCCGAAGGCCCGCCCAGCAGGCGCGCCAGGAGCGCCGGATGCCGCGCCCGGGCCGCGGCGGTCTGCAGCGGCGACCGCAGCGAAAACCAGACCACGCCGCCGATCGCCCCGGCCGCCAGCAAAAGGGCGACGGCGCGCGCCAGCAGGGTGCCGTCCACGCTGGCGAGCAGCGCGCCGGCCAACGCCGCCAGCAAGAGGCCCGCCAGGAGCAGCGCCAGCCCGCGGGCCGCGGAGAGCAGGCGCGCCCGCGACCGGGCGCGGCGCAGGAACGCAACGATCTCGCCCTTGGCCCTCTGCCCGTCCAGGCCCAGCTGCTCCCGGCGTGACCGCGGCGGGGGTTCGCCAAGTCCGCCCAACGTGGGGATGTTTTCGTGCAGCTGCATCGCGGGGTCGTTCCTTAGTAGTCCTCGCGCGTCAGGACCGCATCACAGTCTAGACAAGGATCCGGCGTCCAGGATTCCCACGGAGCCCTTGCTGCCTCGCTTCGTTCCTTTTTGGTACCTTGCCGCACCCGCTGGGAATTTTGTGAATTTGCCCTCCCGCAAGGCGTCCGAATGACCGAGGTCCCCAAGGAAGCGGGCGACGATCGGGCGCTGGTCCGCGCGGCCCAACGGGGCGACGCACAGGCGTTCCGCGCGCTGGTGGAACGCTACCAGCGCCGCGTCGTGCAGCTTGCCTTGGGAATGGTGAAGGACGCGGACGAGGCAATGGACATCACACAGGAGACGTTCGTCAGGGTGCATCGATACCTCCCCTCCTTCAAGGGCGACTCGTCCTTCTTCACCTGGACGTACCGCATCGCCATGAACCTCTGCCTCGACGCGCAGCGGCGCAAAGGCCGCTCCGAGCGGGTGGACCTCGAGCAGGGGGACGAGGCCGAGATCGAGGCCGCCATGGAACCGCCCTCGAATGCCCTGGCCGGTCCGCAGCGGCAGGCGCTCAACGACGAGCTGCGCGGCAAGCTCGAAGAAGCGCTGGCGAGTCTTTCGGAGAACCACCGCGCCATCCTCCTGCTGCGCGAGGTGGAAGGGTTGAGCTATGAGGAGCTGGCCAGGGTCCTGGGCATCCGCAAGGGGACGGTGATGAGCCGGCTTTTCCACGCGCGGCTGAAGATGCAGGGCAAGCTGCGCGAGTACCTGGGCGAGGACGCGCCGAAGGAGGACGGGGAATGAAGGGCTGCGAAGAGGTGGTGCCGCTGATCGGGCCCCTGCTCGACGGCGTCCTCGACGACGACGACCGCGCCTGGGTGGAGGACCACGTGAGCGGTTGCGCCGGTTGCCGCGGCCGGAGGGCGCTGACGTTGGCGCAGGCGCAGGCGCTGCGGGAGGTGCTCGCGGGGCGCGCCGCAGCGCTGCCCCTGGCCGGGCTGTCCGAGCGCGTGCTCGCCCGCGTCCGCGAGCAGCAGCGGGCCGTGGTGGGGGGGCCAAGCGGAGTCTTCTGGCGCGAGCTCTGGTGGGCGCACCGCGGGGCGCTGACGGCGGGCTCCGGCCTGGCGCTGGCTGCCTGCATGGCGGTGGCGGTCTTCCTCGGGCCGGGCGGGACGGCGGGAAGCGGCCCTGTGGTGGCTGACAACTCGCCGCAGCTGGAAGAGGTGGACTTCGGCACGCACGACGGCGCGGTGCTTCAGCTCGCCGGGCAGACGACGGTGATCTGGATGTCGGAGGACAAGGGTGTGCCGCAGTGAAGCTGGCGGCGCTTGCGCTGGCCGCGCTGCTCGCCCAGGCCGATGGCGGTGCGCCGCTGAACCGGGTCCGCATCACCGTCCGCGCCATCGCCGCCACCAACGATCCGGCGGCGCCGGCGGGAATGGATCCCAAGCTCGCCCCCATCGCGCCGCACATCGAGAGCTTTGGAGAGCAGTTCCGCTTCCGCAGCTACAAGCTGATGGTCGAGCAGAGCTTCGACCTGGACTGGAAGGCCCCTGCCGAGATGGAGCTGCCCGGCAGCCGCAGCCTCCAGCTCAGCCCCCGCCAGCTCGACGCCGACGGCAGGATCAAGGTGCACCTGGAGCTGCTGGGCGAGCATCCGGCCCATTCGCGCAAGCTGCACACCGACTATGCCATCCAGCGCGGCGGCACCATCCTGGTGGGCGGTATCCAGGTGAACCCAGGCGACGAGAAGGCGGGCAAGCTGCTCATCGCCATCACCCAGCAGATGGAGAAGTAAGGTAGTCTCCCCGCCCCCTTCGTCCGGAAAGGTCCTTCGATGCGCCTCGCACTTGCACTCGCCCTGCTCGTCTCCGCCTCCGCTTCCGCGCAGGCGCTCAAGACCGACGACGAGAAGTCGCTCTACGCCATCGGCTACCTGGTGGGCAGCCGCAATCTCGGGCCCCTCAACCTCAAGCCGCACGAGCTGGAGATCGTCAAGCACGGCATCACCGACGGCGCCAGCGGCAAGAAGGCGCAGGTGGAGCCCGAGGGGCAGATGGAGAAGGTCAACGCCTTCGCGCAGTCGCGGTCCTCGGCGCAGGCGGAGAAGGAGAAGTCGGCGGGCAAGGAGTATCTGGAAAAGGCGGCCAAGGAGCCCGGCGTACAGAAGCTGCCCTCCGGCCTGATCTACAAGACGCTCACCGCCGGCAACGGGCCGACCCCCGCCGCCGCCACCGACAAGGTGAAGGTGAACTACGAGGGCCGCCTCACCAACGGCACCGTCTTCGACTCCTCGTACAAGCGCGGGCAGCCGGCGGAGTTCGCGCTCAACCAGGTGATCAAGTGCTGGACCGAGGGAGTGCAGAAGATGAAGGTGGGCGAGAAGGCCCGGCTGGTCTGCCCCTCGGACATCGCCTATGGCGACCACGGCCATCCCCCGAGCATCCCCGGCGGCGCCACCCTGATCTTCGACGTCGAGCTCCTGGGCATCAACGGCAAGTAAGCATCGACGTCGCCGTCTACGCTCGCGTCAACGTCCGAAATCACCTCGATGTCGGACCCCTTTGGCATCTTGCCAAGCGATCATCACTTCTGTACAAGCGTACAGTGATCCCAAAGGGAGGCATAGAGTGGCGAACGCGGACAAAGAGAAGGCGATCGAGCTGGCTGTTTCTGCCATCGAGAAGCAGTTCGGCAAGGGCGCCGTCATGCGCCTCGGCGCCGACGAGCCGCTGGTGCAGGACATCGCGGCCATCTCCACAGGCAGCGTCTCGCTGGACCTCGCGTTGGGAGTGGGTGGCATCCCGCGCGGGCGCGTGATCGAGGTCTACGGGCCGGAATCCTCGGGCAAGACCACCCTGACCCTGCACGTGGTGGCAGAAGCGCAGAAGGCCGGCGGCGTAGCGGCGTTCATCGACGCGGAGCACGCCCTGGACGTCGGCTACGCACGCAAGCTGGGCGTGCGGACCGAGGACCTGCTCATCTCGCAGCCCGACACCGGCGAGCAGGCGCTGGAGATCTGCGAGATGCTGGTGCGCTCCGGCGCGGTCGACGTCATCGTCATCGATTCGGTGGCCGCGCTGGTTCCCCGCGCCGAGCTCGAGGGCGAGATGGGCGAGCCGCAGATGGGACTCCAGGAAAGGCTCATGTCGCAGGCCTTGCGCAAGCTCACCGCCACCATCTCCAAGGCGCAGGCCACGGTCATCTTCATCAACCAGATCCGCATGAAGATCGGCGTCATGTTCGGGAACCCGGAGACCACCACCGGCGGCAACGCGCTCAAGTTCTACGCCTCACAGCGGCTCGACATCCGCCGCGTCGGCGCCATCAAGGACGGGGAGACGGTGATCGGCAACCGCACCCGCGTGAAGGTGGTCAAGAACAAGGTGGCCCCGCCCTTTCGCGAGGTCGAGTTCGACATCCTCTACGGCCAGGGGATCTCCCGCGAGGGCGACCTGCTCGACCTGGCGGTGGAGAACAACATCGTGGAGAAGAGCGGCGCCTGGTTCAGCTACGGCGGCGAGCGCATCGGCCAGGGACGCGAGAACGCACGCGACTTCCTCAAGCTGCACCCGGCGATCCTCGGCGACGTGGAGAGCAAGCTCTACGAGAAGTTCGGGGTGGCGCGCCCCAACCAGCCTGCCGGCATTCCTACAGAGGTACCGCAGCCGGCGTCCCTGGAGGAGAAGCGCCGTGCCAAGGCGGCGAAGTAGGCGCCTCTTCGCGGAGTGGGGCGGGACAGGGGCGGGCTGTTAGAATCGCGCGGAGGAGCCCGCCATCCCCCGCCTCTTGCACGAGAACCAGCTCACCGAGCTCACCGCGGGCAGCGGTGAATGGCTGCTGGCCATCATCGGGGCGGTAGCCGCGCAGCCGCCGGTCCGTTCGGCGCGCACGCTTCCGCTGCGCGAACGGCGCGCGCTGCTCGAGGATCAGCTCCGCCAGAGCGGTCTGGCCTATGGAACGGGCGCGGCCGATGTAGCGGTCGAGTTGGACCCGTCCTCTGGACCTGGCACGCGCGCGTACGCCGATTTCACCGCTGGCCTCGTGCGCCTGTGCGCCAGCGCGGCGGCGCTGTCGCAAGCGCGCTGGTTCGTGGCCGGCGCTCCGTCCGAAGAAGGCGTGCGCGCGCGGCGCGCGCAGCTCCTGGCGGTGCTCGCGGCGGTGGGCGGCGAGACGGAGGCCGCGGCGCGCCTCTTCGCCGACCCGGTGGCAACGCCGAGCCCGCTGGAGAGGCTGGCGGCGAAGACTGCAGCGCGGCTCTCGCGCCGCTATCTCGCCGAGGGCGGTCCCTTCGCGGGGCTGCCCCTGCACAACGGGCTCTGCGCCGTCGAAGTGCGCGCCTGCGCTACGCTTTCGCTCGCGGCCTTCTCTCACGGGCGGATCAGCCCGGCGGCGGCCGCGCTGGTAGGGCGGGCGGCATTGATCTGGCGCGCGCTCCTGGTCGAGCTGCTGGCCGGCCTTTCGATGGGGCAGGAAGACGGCAAGGCGCTGGAGCGCGGCATCGAGCAGGTGATCCGCTCGCAGCGGCTGCCGGTCCGGGAGGCGCGCCGGCTGCGGCGTGCCCTCAGCCATCCTCGGCCTGTAGAGCAGGTCGCAGCCGAGCTGCACAGCGCGCCGATGCAAAGGTTCATGCTCACGCAGGTGCTGCTGGCGGCGCTTGTGGACAGCCGCCTGGAGACCGGCGAGGTGGCGTTCGTGGAGCGGCTGGCCGGCGCCATGGGCGTGGACGCGGCGCATCTGGCCGAGGTGGAGACCGAGGTGGAGAGCTTCTACCGCGAGCATCGCGACGCGCTGGCTGCCCTGCGCCGGGCCGAGGCTCCCGAGGGCCTGCCGCACGCGCTCACCACCCGGCTCGAGTCCATCGTCCTCGACAACCTCGATCGGCTCCTCCAGGAAATCCGCGAGACCCGCGAGCTGGCGGAGCTGCTCGCCAAGGCGACCGCCGGCACCGTCCTCACGGCGGCGGAGAAGGCCAAGGTGCGCGAGCAGCTGCTCGACCTTGCCAAGACCATTCCCGCGCTCGCCATCTTCGCCGCGCCGGGCGGGCTCCTGCTCTTGCCCATCCTCCTCAAGCTGCTGCCGTTCAACCTGCTTCCCAGCTCCTTCGTCGATCCGCCTCCGCCCCTCCCGGCGCTGCCGGAAGCGCGCCGGAAGTCCGGATCGGACTAGAGCGCATGTCACAACCCCTCCCGTCGCTGTCAGGCGGTGGACGGCGGGCCCGGCGCCTTGCGCCAGATCCCGGACATTCCGGGGCCGATCAGCGCGCGGCGGCCTTCCTGCGACTCGGCCCCCGGGCGCATCCTTCCTCGACGATGAGCTACCGCATCCACGTGCAGCCCGAGGCCGGAAGCCTGCTCCGCACCCTTGCCCCGCACGTCGTGCTCCGGCTTGGCCGCGCGCTCGCGGAACTGGCGGAAGCCATCGCCTCGGGGGAGCAGGCCGAGAGCAGCGAACTGCACATCGACGATTGCATCGTACGCTTCGCCGTCAACCACGCGAACCGCCTGCTGGAAGTGGTCCACGTCGCCCAGCGCGAAGAGCCGGCCTACGCGGCCGCGGCGCCGTAGAGACATTCTCCAGGCGGCTGCAAATGAAGAGGCCCGGCTCCTCGCGGACCCGGGCCTCGAAACGGCTCTACTGGAACCGTCTTACGCGAGTTTGCGCACGTTCTGCGCCTGCAGGCCCTTGGGCCCCTTCACCACGTCGAACTCCACCTTCTGACCCTCGGCGAGCGTCCGGAACCCGTCCGCCTTGATCGCCGTGTGATGGCAGAACACGTCCTCACCACCGCCGTCCTGCGTGATGAAGCCGAACCCCTTGGTATCGTTGAACCACTTCACAGTTCCAGTCGCCATTTGAGACGTCATCCTTCGCTAAAAGCGGGCCGGCTGAAATTGCCGGAATCCGGCGCCAAGGCGTTCACCCCCGCGCGCCATTTTTCCTACGGGCATCAACGAATCCTGTCAAGCCACCCCGGTTTCACCGCGCTGTTCAGGCGCTGGTGCCGGGCATTTCGCCCAACGGGCGGATGAGTACTTCGCGGGGCTTGGCGCCGTCGGCAGGGCCGACGATGCCCTCGCGCTCCATCCGCTCGATCATGCGCGCGGCGCGGTTGTAGCCGACCCGCAGCTTGCGCTGCAGCAGCGAGATGGAGATGAAGCGCATGTCGGCCAGCGCCGCCAACGCCTGGTCGTAGAGCTCGTCCGGGCCGTCGTCCTCGATCGCCAGGCCATCGCCGTCCTCGGCGCGCGGCTTGAGGATGTTGGCGTCGTAGACTGGCGCGCCCTGGGCCTTCCAGTGGTCGACCACCGCGTGGATCTCCTTCTCGTCCACGTAGGGGCCGTGCACGCGCGTCAGCGTCGAGGTGCCGGGCGGGAGGATGAGCATGTCGCCCATGCCGAGCAGGTACTCGGCCCCGGGCGTGTTGATGATGGTGGCGGAGTCGTGGCGCGAGGCCACCTGGAAGGAGATGCGCGAGGGGAAGTTGGCCTTGATCACGCCGGTGACCACGTCGGTGGAGGGGCGCTGCGTGGCCACCATCAGATGGATTCCGGCCGCGCGCGCCATCTGCGCGAGCCGCGCGATGTACGTCTCCACCTCCCGCGAGGCGACCATCATCAGATCGGCCAGCTCGTCGATGATGATGACGAGATACGGCAGCTTCCTGAGCGGCTCGGGCGGCGGCTCGGCGGGCGGGGTGAGGTTGCCCTCCGCGATCTTGCGCTCGTTCTCGCGGAGCAACGCCACGGCGGGATTGTCGGGCTCCTTTCGCTCCAGCTCCCCGTTGGCCGCGGCGGCCGAGAGCTCGTGCGCGTCCAGTTCGGGGTCGGAGAGATCGACGACCCGCTTCTCCCTGGGCGCCTTGTGCGGCCGGCGGGCGGCGTCGCCCTCCTTCTCCACCTTCTTGTTGAAGCTGCCGATGTTGCGGACGCCGCAGTCGGCGAGCAGCTGGTAGCGCCGCTCCATCTCCTCCACCGCCCACCGCAGCGCCATGGCGGCCTTCTTGGCGTCGGTCACCACCGGCAGGAGCAGGTGGGGAATGCCCTCGTAGACCGAGAGCTCGAGCATCTTCGGGTCCACCATCAGGAAGCGCACTTCCTCCGGCGTTGCCCGCAGCAGCATGGAGACGATCATCGAGTTGACCGCCACCGACTTGCCCGAGCCGGTGGTGCCGGCGATGAGCAGGTGCGGCATCTTCGCCAGATCCGCGACGTACGGCATGCCTTCGATGTCCTTGCCCAGGCACATCGCCAGCTTGCTGTGCGACTTCTGGAAGGCGTCCTGCTCCACCAGCTCGCGCAGCACCACCGTCTGCCGCGTCTTGTTGGGCACCTCGATGCCCACCACCCCCTTGCCCGGGATGGGAGCGACGATGCGGACGCGCAGGGCCTCCATGGCCATGGCCAGATCGTCGGCCAGCCCTGCGATGCGGCTCACCTTGATGCCGGCGGCAGGCAGGAACTCGAACATGGTGACCACCGGCCCCGGACGGATCTGCGTCACCTGCCCCTGGATGCCGAAGGAGGCGAGCTTCTGCCGCAGCTTCTCGGCGGTGGCGGTGAGGCCGTCCCGGTCCAGCGGCACCGCCTGCGAGGCCTCGCCGGTGAGGACGGTGATGGGGGGCGGCACGAAGGCGCTGTGGCCCGGCGCCAGCGTGAAGCTTCTGCCCGGCTCCACCGCCCTGGGCGCAGGCGAAGGCGGCGCGTGCGGCCTGGGCGGCGCCTTCGGCTCGACGATCTGGGGAGGCGGCGCCGATGTCCGGGGCGGCTTCTCCAGCTGAAGCTCGACGGGATCGGCGGCGGCAGCCGGCTCCGTTTCCGTCATGGCGGCGGCGCGCGGGCCCGTCAGCTCCTTGCGGCGCTTCGCCTTTCCCGGATCGGAGGGGACGACCACCGGCTCGCGCGGATCCTGCGGCGGCTCGCCCGCCGCCAGCTCGGCCAGGGCGAGCGCCGTCTTCGTCGCCGCAGGCCGACGCGGCTCCACGATGCGCGCATTTTCGCCGGCCTCCAGGGCTTCCTCGCCAATGGAGACCGTGCGCGCCTTGGCGATGGCCGCGGCAGCGCCCTTGATGGCCAGCGCACCGCCGGCGACGCCCAGCCTGGCC
>DASRTX010000093.1:0-2152 GCA_035655715.1 Myxococcales bacterium
CCGCCACCAGCGAGTCGCTCTCCTCGATGGAGAGCGCCTTGAGCCCGGACGGCCGCGGCCGCGCGAAGGCGGCCAGCTTGGTGCGCTTGACGAGGCCGTTCTGGGTGACGAAGACGATGTAGGGGCCCTGCGCGACCTGCAGCGCCTTGGATGCCACCCGCGCCGCCTCGCTCTCCTCCACCTCTTCGCTCTCGGCGAGGGGAACCGCAGCTTCCTCGGCGGCAGGCGGTTCCTCCTCGGGAAGGTCGTCGTCGCCCTTCTTCGTGGCCTTCAGCTCCTTCACCGGCAAGAGCGCCGCGATCTTCTCGTCCTGCTGCAGCGGCACCAGGTTGACGATGGCCTTGCCGCGGGCGGCGCGCCCTGCTTGCGGCAACTCGTGCACCTTGAGCCAGAAGAGCCGGCCCTTGGTCGTGAAGATGAGGACATACGCGTGCGTCGAGGCGACGAAGATCTGCTCGATGAAGTCTTCGTCCGACGTCGCCGCGCCCGCCTTGCCGCGCCCGCCGCGCCGCTGCGCGCGATAGAGCGAGACCGGGTTGCGCTTCACGTACCCCTGGTGGCTGAAGGTCACCACCATGTCCTCCTCCGCGATCAGGTCCTCGTCGGAGAGATCGCTGGCCTCGCCCTGCAGCTCGGTGCGGCGGGGGTCGCCGAAGAGCTGCTTCACCTCGCGCAGCTCGTCCTTGATCACGGAGAGGAGCAGCTCCTCGCTGCTGAGGATCGCCTGCAGCTTGGTGATGAGCTCCTGCACCTCGGCCAGCTCGGCGAGGATCTTCTCCTTCTCCAGGCCGGTCAGCCGCTGCAACTGCATCTCGAGGATGGCCTTGGCCTGGATCTCGCTGAGGCCGTAGAAGGTCTGCAGCTTCTGCGAGGCCTCGTCGCGGGTGGCGCTGGCCTTGATCAGCGCGATGATCTCGTCGATGTGGTCGAGCGCGATCTTGTAGCCGAGCAGGATGTGCTCGCGCTCCTTTGCCTTGCGCAGCTCGTAGCGCGTGCGCCGCGTGACCACGTCCCGGCGGTGGGCGATGAAGCGCTCGAGGATGGCCTTGAGCCCCAGCGTGCGCGGCTGCCCGCGGTCGATCGACAAAAGAGTCGCGCCGAACGTGTCCTGGAAGAGCGAGCTGTGCTGGTAGAGGTTGTTGAGCACGACGCCCGTGATGGCGTCCCTCTTGAGATCCACCACCGCCCGGATCCCCTCGCGCGAGCTCTCGTCGCGCAGGTCGGAGATGCCCTCGATCTTCTTGTCCTTGTGCATCTCGGCGATGGACTGGATGGCCCGCGCCTTGTTGACCTGGTACGGCACCTCGGTGACGACGATGCGCTCGCGGTCGGTCTTCTTGTCGGTCTCGATCTCCACCTTGGCGCGCATGCGCACGATGGCGCGGCCGGTCTCGTAGAGGGCGCGGACGGGGCCAACGCCCATGATGATGCCGCCGGTGGGAAAGTCGGGACCCTGGATGCCGCCCGGCAGCGTGCCGCCCAGCCTGGGATCGAGCAGCTGCGAGAGCGGGGCCTCGGGGTGGTCGATGAGGTGGATGCAGCTCTCGATCACCTCGGCCAGGTTGTGCGGCGGGATGTTGGTGGCCATGCCCACCGCGATTCCCGCGCTGCCGTTGACGAGCAGGTTGGGGAAGCGGCTGGGCAGCACCAGCGGCTCGGTGGTGGAGTCGTCGAAGTTGGGCCCGAAGTCGACGGTATCCTTGTCGATGTCGGCCAGCATGAACTCCGCCAGCCGGGTGAGCCGCGCTTCCGTGTAGCGGTAGGCCGCCGCGGCGTCGCCGTCGATGCTGCCGAAGTTCCCCTGCCCGTCCACCAGCGGGGCGCGCATGTTCCAGTCCTGCGCGAGCCGCACCAGCGCGTCGTAGACGGAGGCGTCGCCGTGCGGGTGGTACTTCTTCAGCACCTCGCCCACGGTTCCGGCCGACTTGCTGTAGCGCTTGTTGTGCAGCATCCCCTGCTCGAACATCGCGTAGAGGATCCGGCGATGGACGGGCTTGAGCCCGTCGCGCACGTCGGGCAGGGCGCGCCCGACGATGACCGACATCGAGTAGTCGAGATACGCCTGACGCATCTCATCTTCGATGGCGACGGGGACGAGCTGGGGACCGGTTGCTTCAGCCATTCGTTTTCCTCTGGAAAGGAGCGGCTGTTG
>DASRTX010000094.1:0-2008 GCA_035655715.1 Myxococcales bacterium
GGCCTCGCCCTGTGGGCTGGTGGGGATCACGTAGCGGATCTCGACTTGGCTCTCGGTTACAACGACCCGCGCCACCAAGCCCTCAATCAGCTGCCGCTTCTGCTCCCACGTGGCCTGATCCAACCCCGCCCGTACGCGCCGGCAGAACGCCTCCGTGCTCAGGCCAACACGAGCGAGTTCGGTTTGGCGGTCTACCTGCGCTTCCAACTGGCGCAGCTGGGCGTCGAGGGCCTGCCCTTTCTGGTCCAATCCGTCGCGCCGGCGCCTGAACTCGTCGAGACCCACAACACCCGCCAGGTAGGCCTCGGTGAGCCGCTCGATCTGCTGCTGAACACTGGCCTGCCCGCGCCGCAGCGCCGCCCGACGCGCTTGCAAATCCTGCGGCAGCCAATGCCCGCCGTGCGCCCGCTCCAGGGCAAAGCGGATGGCCTCCGGCTCGTTCAGCAGCTGGCACAGATCCTCCCAGACCAGCGCGTCCACCTGCGCGGCTGGAATGTAGCGGGAGGGGCACGTTGTCTCCCGGTGTGAGTGAACAGCCGAGAGCTTGCCGCGACAGCAGTAATAGCGGTAGCCCGAGGGCAGGCAGCGGCCCAAACACGAGAGCCCACACACGCCACAGCTGACCAGGGCGCGCAGGAGATACGGGTGAGCGGTGTTGTTGCGGCGGGCGAATTGCCGGTTCTGAGCGAGCTTGTCCTGCACGCGGTCGAACTGCTCCTGGCTGACAAGGGCGGGGATGGACGCGACCGTAATCCAGTCCGCCCGCGGCCGCAGGCGACGGGGCGTGGCTGTCGCGCCCGTGCCATGCGCCTCCTGGACGCGCCCGGCATAAACCGTGCCGGTGTAGGCCGGATTGGTCAGGATGCGGCGCACGGTTGTTACGTTCCAGCGTCCCGGCCCATGCGGGGGTGAGACCCTCTCCCTGTGGAGCTTCTTGGCTAAGCCAAAGAGGCTGCAGCCCGCCTCAGCGTACCAGGCGAACATCTCGCTCACCACGGCGGCTCGCGCCGGGTCCAATCGGACGCCGGCTGGATCGCGGGGGCGATCGGGATCGAGGCCGTAGCCATAGGGCGGCCGCGTCCAGGGCAGCAGAACCCCGGCCTGGAGCTTGCGAAGCCGGCCGCGGCGCATCCGTTCGGCGATCAGGCTGCGCTCGTATTCGGCCACCGCGCCCCGGATCTGCAGCAGGAGCTGGTCATGCGGATCCTGGCTCATCGGCCGGTCCAGGAACTCGACGACGCAGCCTGTTGCGGTGATCTCCTCCAGAAGAAGCACCTGGTGCACGTAGTTGCGGGCCAGCCGGTCGGGTGCGGTGATCAGGATGCGGTCCAGCTCGCGCAGCGCCGCCCGATCGCGCAACCGCTCCAGCCCGGGCCGCTTAAGGCTCGCGCCACTATAGCCGTCATCGCGAAACACGTGCTCCGCTTGAACTGTCCAGCCCTGGCGCAGAGCATGGGCGAGCAGGCGATCGAGCTGCTGGGTCAGGCCGTCGGCCTGAGCCTGACGTTGGGTGGAGACCCGCGCATAGATCCCGATCCTCATGGCTCACCTCCCGTGCGGGAGGCTCGGGGCCGGCCGGGACGGCGCCGTTCTCTGGTTGGGTCCAGGCCAAGATCTGCTGATAGGCCCGATCCCACCGGCGCTGCCCGTCCGGATGGGGCTGCCGCACGCGGCGCACCTGCCACTGCCGCATCGTTGCCTCCCGCTGCAGACATCGTCTGCAAGGAAGGGCCATTCGCCTGGACCAGGCCACGCAAGCGGAGCGGGAGGCGCCACCAGCTCAACCTGAGCTGTCTAAAGCGGCTCAGGCAGAATTTGTCATTTGTGATCAGACCATCTCGGCCCGGGCCCGTTTCGTGTAGCCGGACGCCTTCTGCCATCCGATGCGGCCCCGCTCGGCGATGAGCTGGAGGTGGCGGTCCGGTTCTGTCAGGGCTCGCGCCCCCGCTACGTCCTTGGACCTTACGGTGACGACGATGAACGGAGATTATGGACGAGGGAGACCACG
>DASRTX010000095.1:0-3201 GCA_035655715.1 Myxococcales bacterium
CCTCGCGCATGCCGCGCACGAAAGGAGCCAGCGCCGCGCGCGCCAGGTAGTCCAGCTCGCCGATCTCCCAGTAGCGCCGGATGCGGTCGTCGAAGCCGCCGCGCAGGGCCTCGCGCGCGTCGGCGGCCAGCTCGGGCGGGCCGGAGCGGGCGCAATATTCGAGGACAGGGCGCGCAGCGGCCGCCACCGCGGAGAGGCTCGCGGCGCGCACCGACTTCTGCGCTTTCAGGAGTCCGGAAGCAAAGCGCAGCAGCTCGGCCGAGGGGGGATTCTCGATCGCGAGCTGCTGCGCCCGCTCTTCAGCGTCGATCACCCGTCACGTCCCGATACCAGCGTGGATGGTGCAGCCGGGCCCACGGACGCGTCACCGTGCCGCGGGTCATCGAGCGGAACGTGCCCGGCTCGGCCGCGGTGCCCAGGTAGATGTGCCCGACGATGGCCGCGAAGAAGCCGATGTAGCAGAGGTCGTGCAGGAGGATGGAGATGGAGCGCAGCGTCTGCGAGAAGTAGCTTGGCCACCAGAGCACGATGCCGGTGAGCAGCAGCGCCAGCATGGTGAAGAGCGCCATCCAGAAGAAGAACTTCTGGCCCGCGTTGTACTTGCCCACCTCGGGATCTTCCTTGCCCGAGAAGCGCAGGTACTCCATCACGTTGAACTTCCGGTCGGTGGCGTCGAAGCGCATCTGGCCCACCCAGAGCACGAACATCACCAGCGAGGCCACCGCGAAGGCGACGCCGGACCAGGGGTGGAGCCAGCGGCAGACGGAGAGCCCGCCGAAGAGGAAGGCCATCCAGCCGAACACCGGCGACCAGATGGGCATCCCGCTGAGGAGCGCCACGAAGAAGAAGACCGCCACCGTCCAGTGGATCACGCGGGAAGAGAGCTTGTGGCGCACCAACTCGTCGCCGATCACCACGTCCTCCCGGTCGCGGGCCACCTGCATCGCGGTGGGGCCCGCCACCGGAGTCGCTCCGGGAATGCGCAGCTCGCTCATACCTCGTCTCCGCTCTCGCGCGCGGTGTCTTTGGGCTTCTTGGGACCGAACGCCATGAAGTGGCCGATGGCGCCGAACACCGCGGCTGCCATGGCGATGAAGCCGATGGGATGGAGGACGCGCTTCCAGATGCCGACGGTGGTGGGAACGGAGGGATCCTTGGGCAGGCCGTACCACTCCGGATGGTCGCCGTGCTTGAGGACGGTGATCACCCCGGTGCCGCCCACGCCGGGCGGATCGTAGAGCATCGCCTGGGCGAACCCGTTCTCCTTGAGCTGGGCGATGCGGTGGTTGGCCATCTCCACCAGTGCCGTCTTGTCGCCGAACTGCAGGCAGCCGGTGGGGCAGGCCTTGATGCAGGCCGGCTCCAGGCCCACGTGCACGCGGTCAACGCAGAGCGTGCACTTGGCCATCTTGTCGTTGGCGGCGCTGTAGCGAGGCACGTCGAAGGGGCAGCCCGTCTCGCACAGCTTGCAGCCGATGCACTTCTCCGGGTCCACGTCGACGATGCCGTTGACGTACTGCACGATGGCGCCGGGAGCCGGGCAGGCGGCGAGACAGCCCGGGTCGTCGCAGTGCATGCACTGGTCCTTGCGCAGCAGCCACTCCAGCCCGCTCTGCGGCGTCTGCACCTCGCGGAACTGGATCAGGTTCCAGTAGTTGGCCTGCATGGTGGGCATGGTCTGGTACGTGCCCACCTGCTCGGTCTTGGCCACCGGCAGGTCGTTCCACTCCTGGCAGGCCACCTCGCACGCCTTGCAGCCGATGCAGATGGAGGTGTCGATGTACTTGGCGACGGTGGGGGCCTTGCGCAGCGTGGTGCTGCTGCCGCGCAACGAGGCCGAGGACCGCCGGATCTCGAGTCCCTGGATCGCGCCCATCTAAGCCACCCCCTCGACCTTCTCCAGCTTGACCAGGAAGGTCTTGAACTCCGGCGTCCAGGTGTTCGGGTCCATCGCCGACGGCGTGAGGAAGTTGGCCAACGGCCCGAGGTGGTTTTCGTCTCCCTCGTAGCCCCAATGGAGAGGGAAGCCGATGTGCCAGATCGGCTTGCCGTCCACCACGATGTGCGGCATGCGCTTGGTCACCATGGCCACGCCCTCGATCGATCCGCGCGCCGAGGTGACGCGGGCGCGGCCGCCGTTGACGATGCCCTTCTCCTTGGCCAGCTCCTCCGGGATCTCGATGAAGAAGCCGGGCTGCAGCTGGTTGAGCACGTTCGTGTGGTGCGTCCAGTAGTGGTAGTGCTCGGTCAACCGGTAGGTGGTGGCGACGATGGGAAACTCGTTGCGGCCGCCGTACACGTCGAGCTTGGAAGAGAACTTCTTCGACGCGGGGTTGGACGTGACCTTGGGGTGCAGCGGATTGTCGATGGGCGCTTCGATGGCCTCGTAGTGCTCGGCGAAGGGCCCGTCGTTGAGCGAGGCCGAGTAGAGCCTGCCCACGCCTTCGGGGTTCATGATGAAGGCGCCGAACTGGCCCGGCGGCGAGTCGGGCTTGATGTCAGGGACGTCGCCCACCCACTTCTCGCCGTTCCAGACGATGCTCGCGCGGGTGGGATCCCAGGCCTTGCCTTTCGCGTCGGCGCCGGCGCGGTTGTACATGATGCGGCGGTTGGCCGGCCACGAGAAGCCCCACTCGTGGAACATGCCGAGACCCGTGGGGTCGGCGTTGTTGCGCCGTTGTGCGAGATTCCCGGCCTGCGTGTAGCAGCCCGAGTGCAGCCAGTTGCCGCACATGGTGCTGCCGTCGTCCTGCAGCTCGCCGAACCCGGCCAGCTGCTCGCCGGCCTTGCGGAGGATCTTGGTGGGGTCCTTGGGGTCCTTGATGTCGGCCAGCGCCTTGCCGTTGATCTCCTTGAGCGCCTCGCCCAGATCCGGCGCGGTGGGGTTGGTGTAGCCCCAGTCGAGGTTGAGCACCTGCTCCGGCAGCGCGCCGCCTTCCTTCTGGTACAGCTCACGCACTGCCAGGAGGAGGCGCGCGAGGACCTCCTGATCGGTCTTCGCCAGCCCCGGCGGATCGATGGCCTTCCACTTCCACTGCAGCCAGCGCGCCGAGTTGGTGAAGGTACCGTCCTTCTCGGCGAAGCCCGAGCAGGGCAGCTGGTACACCTCGGTCTGGATCTGCGCCGAATCGGGCCCGCCGAACTTCTTGGTCTTCTTCGAGTCCCAGAATGTGGCGGTCTCGATCTCGTAGTTCTCGCCCA
>DASRTX010000096.1:0-10348 GCA_035655715.1 Myxococcales bacterium
GCTCCGGGTGCTCCGCGTTGTCGTACTGCCAGGCGAGGTCGAACAGCCGGTGCAGCCGCTGCGACTCGTTGCCTTTGCCGCGGGCGATCTGCGCGAGCGAATCCTGGAAGGGTGTGGCGGCCGCGAGGAGGAGGAAGAGCGCGAGCATCGGCGCAACCTACTTGCGCGTCGCCTCGCGCATCAAGCCCTCCTGGGCGACGCTCGCCACCAGCTTTCCGCCGCGGTCGTAGATGAGGCCGCGCGCAAAGCCGCGCGCGTTCTGCGCCGACGGGCTCTCCATGGTGTAGAGCAGCCACTCGTCGACTCGCGCCGGGCGGTGGAACCACATCGCGTGATCGATGCTGGCGACGATGGTGCCGCCGCCGATCCAGCTCATGCCGTGCGGCCGCAGCGCGGTGGGCATCAGGTTGTAGTCGGAGGCGTAGGTCAGCACGCAGGTGTGCAGGAGCGAGTCGTCGGGCATGCGGTCCACGGCGCGAAACCAGATGCATTGCCGCGGCTCGGTCACCCTGGGCCGGAGCGGGTTCCAGGGATCCACCGGCCTGAAGTCGATGGGCGCGGGCCGCAGCAGCGCCTCCCGCACGCGCTCGGGGATCTCTTCCCCCGCCTGCTCCAGCCATTCCTCGCGCAGCCGCGAGATGGGCTGCAGCGACTCCGGCGCCGGCACCTCCGGCATGGGCTGCTGGTGTTCCTGTCCCGGCTCCGCCACCTGGAACGAGGCAATCATGGAGAGGATGGGCCGGCCGTGCTGGACGGCCTGCACGCGCCGGGCGGTGAAGCTGCGGCCGTCGCGGATGCGATCCACCTCGTAGACGATGGGTGCGGCCATGTCGCCCGGGAGCAGGAAGTAGGCGTGCAGGGAATGCGGGGAGCGGCCGGACACCGTGCGCGTTGCCGCAACCAACGCCTGTCCGACGACCTGGCCCCCGAAGACGCTCTTGCCGCCCAAGTCACTGGATTGTCCGCGAAAAAGATTCAGCTCCAGGGGCTCGAGGTCGAGCTGGCGGATGAGCTCGTCGAGGGCGGGATCCATCGCGGCATCGTGTCACGACTGTTGACACCAGGCGACTTCTGGGGAACAGGAGAATCCCGGCTTTTTGCTTATCCCTGAAAAACAACGACGCGGGAGAAGTCGATGCGCACCCGGATGTTGGCAGTCGCCTCTGTCCTCCTCGCCGCCTGTTCGAACAGCGAGCCGCAGCCGACGTTGACCCTCTCGCCCACCGGCTCGCAGACGATCTCCGGACCGGTGCTGATCACCGCGAGCCCCGTCGAATTGGCAAACGAGGTGATCTGGTCGCTGGCCGGACCAGGTACGCTCTCGGGCACCACCGGACCGTCGGTGACCTATCGTCCGCCGGTTCCGGCCGACCCCGCGGCGGCCACGGTCACGGCGACGGCGCGCGGGCAGACCGCCACGGTGACGTTCACCGGCCAGCCCGCGCAGCAGGCGAAGGTGGTCATCCCCGCGCTCACGGCCGACGTCAACGTCAACTACGACCAGTTCGACATCCCGCACATCTTCTGCGGCAACGTGAACGATTGCTTCCTGGTGCAGGGCTATCTGCAGGCCCACGACCGGCTCTTCCAGATGGACCTCTTCCGCCGCACCGCGGAAGGAAGGCTCGCCGAGCTGGTCGGGCCCCTCGAGGCCGACCAGGACAAGCAGTTCCTGACGCTGTTCGCCACCCGCGACGGAGTGAAACTGGAGCAGAAGCTGGCCGCCGCGCTGGACCAGGACCCTGCCACCAAGGCGGGCTTGACCTCCTATGCCGCTGGCGTGAACGCGTACCTCGCCTTCCTCAAGCAGAACCCGACGCAGATGCCGCGGGAATACGCGCAGATCTCCGCGGCGATCACGCCCAACGACATTCCCGACTGGACGCCGGCGGATACGCTGGCCGTGGGCCGGCTGCAGCAGTTCCAGCTCTCCGAGACCATCGAGAAGGAGACGGGCTACGGCCAGTTCGCGGTGGCCTTCGGGCCGGGCGGCGCGCATGTGGATACGGGCCGGTTCGGGTCGTACGTTCTGGCGGTGCAGCCCGTGAACGGCTTCACGCTCTCTGCCACCGACGAGAACCTGCCCTCGGCCCCTCCGCTCGGAGGAGGCCCTGCCGCGGCGATGCCGGACGGGCTGGGCAAGGCGCTGGGGAACATCGACGCGCAGATGCGCGACCTCAACGCGCCCTTCGGGTCCATCCGCGAGGGCACCGGCTCGAACAACTGGGTGGTGGACGCGGCCCACTCGTCTTCCAATCAGGCGATGGTGGCGAACGATCCGCACCTGTCGCTGCAGTACCCGCCGCTCTTTCATCTCTTCGCCATGACCGCCAGCGACGCCAGCGGGCTGAACATCACCGGCGGCTCGTTCCCCGGCATCCCCGGCGCCCTGGTGGGCCGCGGCACGCACGTGGGCTGGGGCGTCACCGTGGTCGGCTACGACGTCACCGATCTCTACATCGACACGCTGGCGGCCTGTGGATTGCCGGTGCCCTGCGTGAACGGCGTTCCGCTCTTGCCGATTCCCTTCGACATCAAGGTGCGCGGCGGCACTGACGTCACCGGCAACGTGCTGGTGGTCCGGCAGCACGGGCCGATCATCAAGCAGATCGACGCCACGCACGTGATCAGCATGCGCTGGACGGGGCACGAGGTGACGCAGGACGTGAAGGCGTTCCTCGGCCTGGCAGGTTCCGCCTCCGTCGGCGACCTGACCGCTGCCGCCGGGACAGCCTTCGGCGCGCTCAAGGACTTCTCCATCGGCGCCCAGAACTTCGTCCTCGCCGACGACGGCGGCCACATCGGCTACGATCCGCACGCGCTCGTTCCCAGGCGGGATTGGTCGTTCGCGCCGGGGACCGCCGGCACGGCGGGCCACGTGCCCTGGTTCCCTCTGACGGGCGACGGATCGGCGGAGTGGGGCAGCGGAGTGGCGGGCGACAACTGTGCGGGCACGGGAGCCACCGCACCGGCCATCCCCGGTCCGTGCTGGGTGCCGGACGACAAGCTGCCGCGCGGTGTGAACCCCGCCAAGGGCTACTTCGCCACCGCCAACAGCGATCCCGCAGGCTTCACCGGCAGGCCGCCGACCGGCGCACAACCGAGCCCCTTCGGCAGCTCGGTGGACCCGACCCTCTATCCCTTCCTGAGCTTCGACTGGGACGATCCCACCGACATCCGCTACGCGCGCATCGCCGAGCTGCTCAAGGCGAAGACGGCCGGCGGCAAGGTCAGCCTTGCCGACATGCAGGACATCCAGTCCGATCACGTGCTGCTGCTCGCGAAGATCTTCGAGGACCGCAGTTTCTATCCGGCCGACACGGACACGACGGCGGTCACCGCGCCGAACAAGGCCACCTACGACGCCGCCCGTAACCTGCTCCTCGCCTGGAAGAACAACACCACGGCGAAGGCCTACGACTGCCCCACCGGTCTCACCACCTCCGATCCGAAGAGCGCCGCGGTGACGGACGCCGGCATCCTCACCAACTCGGCCGGGTGCTTCCTCTTCCACGCCTTCCTCAACAAGCTCCTGCACAACGTCTTCGACGACGACTTCGCCTTCGTTGCCGCTGCCAACGACGAAAAGTCGTTCGTCGGCGACACCGGCGCCGAGATTCGGGCCCTCGTCGTCGCGCTCTTGCCCAACCTGACCGTCACCGGAACCTTCTGCGACGACGTCAAGCCGACGCTGCCCTTCGCGGTCGCCGCCGCAAAGAGCTGCGGTCGCCAGGTGGGCGACGCGCTGGTGGCCGCCTTCCAGCAGATCGCGGGAGCCAACGGCACCGACACCAAGAACTGGCTATGGGGTCGGGTACACACGCTCAGCACGGTGAGCCCCGCATCGCCGCTCATCGCCAACGGCTTCACCAGCGGGCCCTTCGCGCGGCCGGGTGGCGCGCTGACGGTGGACGTGGGCAACCCCGGCGGCTCGCAGAGCAGCCCGCTGGGATTCGCCTACGGCAGCGGCTCCAACGTGCGCCACATCTCCGTGATGGACCCCAACACGCCACAAGTAAAGATGCAGCTGCCCGGCCCCGAGCGTGACGTGCCGTTCGGATCGTTCACCAACACGACGGCTCTCCTCGACCAGTACGTGAACAACGTGTACTTCGACTTCCTCCACGGACATCAGATCGACAACAAGGGCGCCTCCGCCCAGGGGTTCAGCAAGCAATGAACACGCAAAAGAGCATCCGCCTCGCGCTGGCGCTCGCGCTAACCGCGGCGTGCGGCGCGCCCGACGTCGGGTTCGATCCGCAGGCGCCCGACGCTTCGGTCGTGGCCGTGTTCGATCCGACGACCGGGACGGTCCCGCTGCCCAACGATCTGGCGTTCCAGCCGTCGCCCATTCCGCTTCCTGCCGCGCAGCGGGAGTTCCTGGCGCTGCTCAACGGCGCATTCCCCAACGATCAGGATTTGCCGGTCACCATGACGCTGCAGTCGGGCGTCAACGCCGGCGACGGCGGGGTGACCAACACCGCTCCGGATCTCGATCTGACCACCGTCAATGCCGCGACCGTGGTGGTGTTCCGGCAGGACACGGCCACCGGCGCCTCCGGGACGGTGGCCATCGATCCGCCCAAGCCGACCGACTACGTCACCAGCACCGACCGCGGCGTGCTTTCGGTGCATCGCCTGGCCCACGCGCCGTGGGATCCGGGCCGGTACATCTTCGCGATGCGCGGCGGCCCGAACGGAGTGAAGACGAAGTCCGGTATTCCGGTGGTCGCCTCCCCGGTCTTCTTCCTGATCGAGCAGGGCCAGAAGCTGGATACGGAGCAGAACCTGGCGCTGCTGCGCGCGCAGACGGGCTCGACCGCGGCAGCGAAGGCGGCCGCGGCGCAGCTGCAGCCGCTGATCGACAACTACGTCAAGAGCGGCGTGTTTGCGACGGTCGACCGGGCATTCCCGCACCAGGAGGCGGCGGCGCTGACGACGTTCGCGATCGGCCCGATCAAGGGCTCGCAGGTCCAGGTGGATCCGGGCGGCGGAAAGGTTCCGCTGCCGTTCGATCTGCTGCGCGATCCGCGGCCGGTGGATCCTACGGGTGCCTGTGCGGCGTGCGGGAAGCTGACGCCGCTGGCCGCGTGCACGTTCGCGCAGGGCACGCTCGACGCGCAGGGCGCCTGCCGCGATTCGAATGGCAAGCCGAACGCGGCGGCCGCCGGCTTCGCGGCGCTCGACGGTTTCGGCACCACCGCCGGCTTGCTGGCGCCCATCTCGAACGGCGCCGGGAGCTTCCTGATCGACGTCAGCACGGTGACCAACAGCACCGTCAAGCTTTACGAGGTGCCGGCGTCCGGAACGCCGACACAGGTCAACGCCACCACCTACATCCTCGAGCCAAAGGAAGTGACCAACTCCGGGCTCTCCCCCGCCATCGTCATCCAGCCGGCGGGCGCGACGGCGGGTGACGCGACCTCGGTCTTCCGCACGCGGCCGCTCAAGGACAACACGGACTACGCCGTGGTGATCACCAACGGCGTGAAGGACCAGGCCGGCAATCCGCTGGTCAAGGGCACGGTGGCAAGCATCGTGCAGTTCAACAACCCGGTCTCGGTGAACGGGAAGTCGCAGCTCTCGGGCATCGACGACGGCACCGCGCTCGCGCTCGAGGGCATGCGGCTGAAGATCAAGCGGGTCCTCGCGGCCGACACCGCCGACGCCGGCAACGTGGCGATGGCGTACACGTTCAAGACGCAGTCGATCCTCTCGACGGGGACGCAGCTCGGCGCGCTGCCCTACAAGATCGTGCAGGGCGCGCCGGCCAAGGGGAAGCCGGGAACGGTGGTCTCCAGCACGGCGGCGGCGGCGTTCAGCAAGTACGGCGTGGACGCGAGCACCGTGGCCAACAGCAACATCGCCGAGGTGATCGAGACCACCATCACCACCTTCAACCTGATCGACCCGGCGACAGGCGCCTTCAACCCGACCGGCACCACGGCGGACGAGACGATCAACGTCCTGATCGCGCGACCGGCTGCGACGAACGCCAACGTCCCGGCTTGCGCGGGTGCCCTGGCGCCCTTCGGGAAG
Organism: Myxococcales bacterium; assembly: GCA_035655715.1. Taxonomy (GTDB): domain Bacteria; phylum Myxococcota; class Myxococcia; order Myxococcales; family 40CM-4-68-19; genus 40CM-4-68-19. The sequence continues at coordinate 6,040 of DASRTX010000096.1, forward strand.
TGTTCGCCCCTGGTGGTGTTCCGGCACGGGCTCGGCGGCGGCCGTGCCAACATGCTGCAGGTCGCCGACACCTTCAACGCCAAGGGCTTCACGGTGGTGGCGATCGATGCGGCGAAGCATGGCGATCGGTCGCTCTGTACCAGCGGCCAGACCACCATCACGGTCGGCGCAAATGCGCTGCCGCAGTGCGGGAACCTGCTCCTCGGGAAGGCGGAGGCCTGCACGACGGCACTGCCCACCGGAGCGCAAGGTGACGCCAATCCGCCCGGAACCTGTAGCGCAGCGGCCGGGCTCACCTACTTCCCGGTCAGCAGGGCCTGTCTGCCGCCGGCGTTGGGCGGCACCGTCAACTGCGGATGGACCGGCACCGCGGGCATCCCCAGCACTTCGTCGAACTACCTGGTGACCGCGAACTTCTTCCGCACGCGCGACACCCTCCGGCAGGACATCATCGACGAGTCTCAGTTGGTGCAGGCGATCGCATTCGTCCCGACCGGCCCGCCGCCCACCGGCAACAATGTCTTCGATCACATGCTGACGACGGGCGTGATCATCGACCCGGCGAAAGTGTCCTTCGCCGGCCAGTCGCTGGGCGCCATCCAGGGGACCGTGGACGTCGCCACCAACCCGCGGATCTCGAACGCCGTCCTCAACGTGGGCGGCGGGACGATCGTGGACATCTTCACCAACTCGCCCGCCTTCGTCGCGAACACCAACGCGCTGCTCGCAGGGCTGGGCATCCAGCCTGGCGCGAACTCCGCCTTCCTCCAGTTCCTGGTGGTGGCGAAGACGGTGCTGGACCCCGCCGACCCGGTGAACTACGCCGGCCACCTGAGCGCGAACACGCTGCCGAACCTGCTCGCGGATCCGACCGGCGCGACGCCGCAGGCGCCGAAGAGCATCCTCACCCAGGCCGCGTTCTGCGATCAGACGGTGCCGAACCCGTTCAACTTCATCCTCGACTCCAATATCGGCAGCACGCCGCTGCCGCCCACCGGTGCTGCAGGCACGTTCGAGCTGTTCTGGAACACGACGTCCGGCGGCGCTCCGGACAGCACCAAGCTCGCCGCCTGCCCGGCGCCGCCGACGGCCGGCGGATCGACCCCCGGGGCGGTGACGCACGCGTTCTTCACCGACTGGGTGGACGCCAGCGCCACCGTCGCCGGCCAGACCAACGCAGCCAACTTCCTGGGCGGGACGGCGTCTCCCGCCTCGATCATTCCCGTCCCGTAACGAGGCCCATCGATGCGCTACCTGATCGCAGCCATGCTCCTCGCTCCCGCGGCAGCGTTCGCCGGCGGATACGCAATCCCCAACGAAAACCCCCGCGACCTGGCGCTTGCGCAGGGCAACGTGGCCGCGCAGAACGGCCCCGAGGCTGCCCACGCCAATCCGGCCGCGCTGGCTGGCCAGAAGGGGCTCGCCATCACCGCCGACGTGGAGATGCTCTACAACATGACCGCCTGGTCCGACCCGACGCTCGGGTCGGCCTCGCTGAAGAAGCACGCCGTCTTCCCGCCGCAGTTCTCGGCCTCCTACGGCAACGCGCTGCCCAACGGCATGCCGTACGGCCTGGGGTTCTCGCTGATGCTTCCCGGAGGCGGCGCGCTGCCCTGGCCCACCAATTGGCCGGGCGCAGGGCGCATCCAGGACGTGGACCAGAAGGTGTGGCTGACGCAGTTCAGCACCGGAATCCAGCTCCACCCCATGTTCAAGCTCGGCGCGAGCCTTCTCTACTACCGCGTCCAGGAGAAGCTCGGTCTGGCCCTTCCCTTCATCAGCTCACAAGGGTCGGCGCAGCTCGGGGTGGCCGGCGGGGCCTTCAGCTATGAGGTGTCGGGTGAGTTCCATGCGCCCAACGGCATTCCGCTCACCATCGCGGTGGACTACAAGCACCAGGCGCCGCTGACGCTGGAAGGCAACGCGCACTTCACGAACGTGCCTCCGAACTTGACCACTTCGCTCCAGGACCAGGCCGCCACGGAGCACGTGACCGTTCCCAACATCCTCTACGTCGGCGCGGCCTACGACCTGAACGACAACCTCAAGCTGATGGGAAGCTGGAACCTGGAGCGCTGGAAGTCGTACGTCTCCGACACGTACGTCGGCGACAAAGGGCTCCTGATCAGCGTCCCCCGCGACTACAACAACGCCTGGATCTACCGGTTCGGCGCCGAGTACACCAAGCCCGCCTTCCTGCCGCCGCTGACCCTGCGCGCGGGACTGTTGCGCAGCATCTCCGAGCAGCCCACCAACACCATCTCGCCGACGCTCACCGACGGGAACAGCTGGGCGATCTCGGTGGGGGCAGGCTACGAGTTCGGCTCCGGGCTGCGCGCCGACATCGGCTACCAGTACGCCTTCTTCGACACGGTCACCGCCACCGGAACCGAGGCCTTCCCGGGCTCCTACGACACGCACGTGCACCTCTTGTCGGCGGGGCTGACCTGGAGGACGACGAAGTTCTAGGATTACGCTAGCCTCCGATCATGGACCCCCTCGCGGAGCTGGGGCGTCGCCTGCGCGCGCGCGGGTACTCCTTCGTCACGCCCACTCCCGCCACCCACCGACGCGTGGTGGAGCGCGGCGACCCGGCGCGGACGCTGAGGGACGTCTTCGGCTGGAGCAAGCCGTTCGAGCCGGGCTTGCTGCCGGAGGAGTTGCTGGGACCGCTCGAAGCTGCCGGGGCGCTGGAACGCGAGCGCGGGCGGCTGAAGAGCAGGGTGCGGTTCTCGTCCTTGGGACCGCTGCTCCTGGCGCATTCGGCGTGGCCCACCACCGCGGCGGACTCGGTCTTCTTCGGGCCGGATACCTATCGCTTCGCCTCCTTCATCCTCGCGCGCGCGCCGGAGCGGATCGGGACCGTGGCCGACGTGGGCTGCGGAACGGGCGCCGGCGGGCTCTTGCTGGCGCCGCGCGCGAAGGCAGTGGAGCTGCTGGACGTGAACGAAGCGGCCCTGCGCTTCGCCCGCGCCAACTGCGAGCTCAACGGACTGATCGCGCGCGTCGCCCGCAGCGACGTGCTGGAGGAGGCCGAGAACACCCCGGATCTGATCGTCGCCAACCCGCCCTATCTGGCCGACGATCTGGGACGGACCTACCGGGACGGCGGCGGCGAGCTCGGCACGGGCCTCTCGGTGCGCATCGTCGAAGACTCGCTGCGCCGCCTGCGGCCTTCGGGACTCCTCCTGCTCTACACCGCAAGCCCGGTGATCGACGGCGAGCACGTGCTCTGGCGCAAGCTCGCTCCCCTGCTGGGCGGGATCGATGCCGAATACGTCGAGCTCGACCCCGACGTCTTCGGCGAGGAGCTGGAGCGGCCGGCCTATGGGCGGGTGGAGCGCATCGCCGTGGTGGGCCTCGCCGTCAAGCGGTGAGCAGGTGCAGCCGAACACCGCATGCGCGATTTCCGATTCGTTCGCATCCTCGCCGAAGCAATGGATCCATCCGAGCTGCACCTCGCCCTGGCCCGTTTCGGCCGCGAACGCCTGGAGCCCTCCTTTCCCGACCCCACCCGGCGGCCCACCGAGGAGGCGCTCCTCCGCGCCGTCGAGGCCGACTTCGTGGAGGAGGAGCGCGCTGCCGTGGCCGCCGACGCGGCGGCAGCTCCTTCCGACCCCGACGGGTTCGTGCGCTGGTTCGAAGGGCTGCGCGAGACCGGGCCGGGACAGGGGGACCCGCTCTTCCCCTGGCTCATGCGGACCGCCTCGCTGGGGCAGATGAAGTGGTTCCTGGCGCAGGAAGTGGCCGGCGAAGCGGGGTTCGACGACCTGGTCGCGCTGACGCAGGTGAAGATGCCCCAGCAGGCCAAGCTGGAGCTGGCGCGCAACTACTGGGACGAGATGGGCCGCGGCAGGCCCGCCGCCATGCACGGCCCGCTGCTGGGCGACCTGGCGCGGAGCCTGGCGGTGCGATCGCGGCCGGAGACCACGGTGTGGGAGGCGCTGGCGCTGGCGAATCTGCTCGTCGCCCTCGCGCTGGACCGCCACCATGCGTACCACTCCGTAGGCGCGCTGGGCGCCATCGAGCTGACCGCGCCCGGGCGGGTGGCGCAGGTGGACCGCGGCCTCGCGCGGCTGGGAGTGCCAAAGCCAGCGCGGCGCTACTTCACCCTGCACGCGACGCTCGATCTCAAGCACAGCGAAGCCTGGAATCGCGAGGTGCTGCGAACGCTGGTGGCTGCCGAGCCGCGGGCGGCCCGGGCCATCGCCGAGGGAGCGTTGATGCGGCTGCGCGCCGGCGCCCGCTGCTTCGCCCGGTACCGCAAGGAGCTTGGGCTGCTACAGCCAGCCGAGAGCGCGCAGGAGCT
>DASRTX010000097.1:0-3003 GCA_035655715.1 Myxococcales bacterium
GACACCGGGCGGCAGTCGCTCAACGACCTGATCGAGGATGCGCGCTCGTGGTACCGGCTGCCGAAGCCCGCGGTGGACGTGCTCGGGCTGAGGAGGTTTCTTGGTGGGCGCTGCAGGATTCGAACCTGCGACCCCTGCCGTGTGAAGGCAGTGCTCTACCGCTGAGCTAAGCGCCCCGGAAACGGGCCGGTCAATTCGCATGACAGGGCGTCCCAGTCAAGGGATGTCTTTGGCCGTCCGCGGCGGCTCTGCGTGCCCGCGGTGGCAGGTGCCGCACCCCACGGGGCTGTCGTTCGGCGGGTAGAACTCCTTGCCGATGTACCCCGCCATCTGCAGCATCTCCCGCGCCCGCGTCTTCTTCGGCGTGTCCTTCACGAAGTCACCGTCGACGTGACAGTGCGTGCACTGCACCCCCAGCTCCTGCGCGAACCAGCCCATGATCAGCCCGAAGTTCTTCGCGTCGGTGCCCTTCAGCTCGCGCACGTCCTTGAAGACCTGCTCCGCCGGCAACTTCAGCTGCTCGGGCGACAGCCTCAAGAAAGGCTTCGGCAGCGCCTGGTTGAAGTTCATCTTGGGCGGCTCTTCCTCGCCGCGGTGGCAGGTGAAGCAGGTGACGCGGTTCTTTCCCTCGAACGTGCGCCGGTCGATCTCCGCCGTCATGCGAATCATGTCGCGCGCCCGCAGCTTCTCCTTCTTCTCGTCGGAGGGAAAGTCCTTCTCGGCCACCAGGTGGCACATGGCGCACTTCTGGCCCAGGTTGGCGCGCATCGACTGCATGGCGGCCATGAAGCGCTCGCTGGTGAGATCGCCCAGCAGCTTCACGTTCTTGAAGGTCTTCGACGCGGGCTGGGCGCGGACCTCGGGGGTCCAGTCGAGGCCCGCCGGCGTCTCCATGCCGGCGGCGGTGATCGGGCTGGCCAGGTCGACCAGCGGAGGCACGCCCGCATCCGCCGGGGCCAGCGCCGTCCCTGCGTCGGCAAGACCCGCGTCGGCAAGACCCGCGTCGGCAAGGCCCGCGTCGGCAATGCCGGCGTCGGCAAGGCCGGAATCGGGCGTCCCCGCGTCGCCCCCCACCTCCACCGTCGAGGCATCCGGCCTTTCCGGCGCGGACGCGGGCTGCGCCGCGGTCTCCTTCGGCACCGCCAGCGGCGAAGGCGGCGGCATGTTCATGGTGCGGGCGCAGGCAACGGCGAGCAGCAGGACCGACCAACGCATTGAGGCCTCCCGAGACTATTTCTTCTGCTGCCCGATCAGCTGGTCCAGCTCCTCCGAGAGCTCGCGCACGCGCCGCTTCAACGCCGACAGGCGCTTCCCCGCGTCCTTGAAGTCCTCGCGCGTGACCAGCCCCGCCGCGCGCAGCGCCTTCTCTTGCGCCTCGTCGATGGCTTGCTTGGCGCGCTGCAGCCCGCCGATGGCCGCGGCGATGGCCTCGGCCCGCCGCGGGTCCTCGAACAGCTTCCCCATCGCCTTGATGCCCAGCTCCGCCGCGCGCTCGCGCAAGGTCTTGGCCGCCATGGGGCACTCTCTTTACACGAACTCGGTGGGCACCGCGCGGATGGCGTCGAGGCCCGCGCCCCGGTGTCGACCGGCGTGCTTCACCAGCCGCTGCAGATCGCCGTGCAGCCTGACCCGACGGTCGAGGATGGCGCGCAGCGGATCGGGCCGCCCTCCGCGGCGCGTCTCCTCGAGCAGGGCCTTGCACAAGGGGTACGCCGCCCAGGCGACGTAGTCCGGCTCCAACTCCTCCAGCTCGTCCTCGTCCTCTGGGTAGCTGAGCACGGCCGGCTTGCCCGGCTCGATGCGCGCCAGCAGGCAGAAGTCCGACTCCAGCCCGTCGCCCTTCTCGATCACGAGGCCCGCCACCACCGGCCCGAAGTCGGCGACGGCGGCGATCACCGACGGATCGTGCAGCATGGCCGCCGCGGCGGCCTCGCACCACTCGCGCGAGGGAAACTTCATTCTCCGGAGAAGACCTTGCGGATGGAGGCGAACAGGCCGCGCGGCTGCTCGCCCTCGCTGGCGCTCTGCCGTTCCGCCGCCAGCCGCCGGCGTTCCGACTCCTCCTGCCACGCCGCCTTCAGCGCGTCGGGCGTGTCTCGGGTGGCCAGCATCACCTCGCGCGTCTCGCCGGACGGGCCCTCGATGGTGACGTGCAGCAGGCACTCCTCGTCGAGCATGAAGTTGACGCGCTGGCCCGCCGTCTCGGGCGGGAACTTCAAGGTGCCGAGGTACTCGTTGTCGATGATCCGCTCGCTGTCGCCCTGGAAGATGTCCAGCTCCAGCCCCTTGCCTTCCTTCGCGGGCGGCAGGCGGAAGCTGCTCTTCGAGGGGATCTGCGTGTTCTTCTCGATCACCTTGCGGAAGCGGCCGCCCGGGGTGGCGAAGCCGATGGGCATGGAGAGCGCGTCCACCAGCGTCACCGAGTCGATCTCCTGCATTGACTCCGCCAGGAGCGCCGCGCCCAGCGCCACCGACTCGTCGGGATGCACGCCCTTGCGCGGCGGCTTGCCGAAGAACTGGTGCGCCTTGCCCTGCACCAGCGGCATGCGCGTCTGGCCGCCCACCAGCAGCACCTCCTGGATGTCCCCGCGGCTGAGGTTCTTCTCTCCCAGCACGCGCTCCACCAATTCAAAGCTGCGGTCCACCAGGTCCATGGTGAGCGTGTTGACGCGCTCGCGGCTGAGCGGAATGCGCAGGTCTACGGGCTTGCCCTTGCGGTCGGCCACGTAGGGCAGCTCGATCACCACGTTGCTGAGCAGCGAGAGGTCGATCTTCGCCGCCTCGGCGCCGTTCTTGATCCGCTGCATGGCGATGGGGCTCTGCGTCAGATCGATCTTGGTCTCGTTGCGGAACTCCTCGAGCACGAAGTCGATGATGCGGTTGTCGAAGTCGACGCCGCCGAGGAACGTGTCGCCGCCCGTCGCGAGGACCTCGAACACGTTCCCGTGCAGCTGCAGCACCGAGAGGTCGAACGTGCCGCCGCCGAGGTCGTAGATCAGGATC
>DASRTX010000098.1:0-3118 GCA_035655715.1 Myxococcales bacterium
CATCCAAAGAGAAAGCTAGCACAGGCAGCGCCCCCAAACCGGGCGGACTCGGGCAGAAAACGGCGAGCTCCTGCGTTGGAGTGGCATGCCGCGCAAGTCTGCCCTCCAGCCATGCATGCTCCGGCCCCACCTGTCGGACCATGTGACCAGCAGCACGGTCGCGACGGTCTCCGACGCCAAGGGGGGTGGCAAGACGCTGGCGGTGGCGCCGGCCGCAGCGGTGGACGTGTCCGACGGGAAGGGGTGCACAGCCTCATGAAAGAACGCAACGTGATGACGCAGCAGCAAGAACCGACGCCCGACCACGACTGGCGCCTGCAGGGCCAGGACTGGCTGCGGGAGGAGCTGCTCCGCTACGAAGTCTACGCCCCCCCGAAAGCAGGCTCCGAGCACGACCACTGCGAGTTCTGCTGGACCCCGTTCCGCTCGAGGCCGCAGGCCGGCACGGCCAGCGAGGGCTACGTCACACAGGACCGCCGCTGGATCTGCGAGACCTGCTACGAGGACTTCAAGCTGATGTTCGAGTGGATCATCGAGACCTGACCGCCTGAATCGCGTCAACCGACGCGGGCGAGGCTCAGCCGGCCCCGCCACCGATTGTGCATCAGCTCCCTGAGCGCGGCGTTGCCCGCCTTCGCCAGATCAGGGTCGTCCTCCACCAGCGCGAACGCCTCTTCCCGCGCCTCCTTGAGGACGTTCTGGTCGCGGGCCAACTCGGCGACGGCGAAGTCCGGCATGCCGCTCTGACGCGTTCCCAGGAACTCGCCGGGGCCGCGCAGCTCGAGGTCGGCCTCGGCGATGCGGAAGCCGTCTGTAGTGTCTTCCATCACTTGCAGCCGCTTCCGCGCAACCGGCCCCCACTCCGCTCCCGAGGTGCCGGTGATCAGCAGGCAATGCGACTTCGCCGCACCGCGGCCGACGCGCCCGCGCAGCTGGTGCAGCTGGGAAAGGCCGAAGCGCTCGGCGTGCTCGATCAGCATCACGGTGGCGTTGGGGACGTCCACGCCCACCTCGATGACGGTGGTGGCCACCAGGATGCGCGTCTCGCCGCCCCGGAAGCGCTCCATCTCCGCATTCCGCTCGGCCAGCGCCTGGCGGCCGTGCACCAGGCCGATGGAAACGTCGGGAAACACCTCGGCAGCCAGACGATCCCGCTCCTTGGTGGCGGCCTTGAGATCGGCGAGCTTCTCGCTCTCCTCCACCAAGGGCAGCACGACGTACGCCTGTCTGCCTGCCAGAAGCTCGCGCCGGATCACCTCGTAAGCTTTCCCCCGGGCGGAATCCTTGTAGACCTTGGTGGCGATGGGCGTGCGGCCGGGCGGCAGCTCGTCCAGCACCGAGACGTCCAGGTCGCCGTAGAGGGTGAGCGCGAGCGTGCGCGGGATGGGCGTGGCCGTCATCACCAGCACGTCGGGCCGGTGACCCTTGGACATCAGACTCCGGCGCGTCATCACGCCGAAGCGGTGCTGCTCGTCGATGATCACCAGCCCCAGCCGGTGGAAGGCGGTGGCCTCCTCCGCCAGCGCGTGCGTGCCGACCACGATCTGCGCCGTACCCGACCGCAGCAGCCGGGCGGCGTGGTCGCGCTCGCGCTGGGGAAGGCTGCCGGTGACCAGCTCCACGTGGATGGGCGCCCCGCGCAGCAGGATGCGCAGCGAGCGCGCGTGCTGCTCGGCCAGGATCTCGGTCGGCGCCATCAGCGCCGCCTGGTATCCGTTGGCCACGGCGATGCGGGCGGCGGAGAGCGCGACCGCCGTCTTGCCGCTGCCCACGTCTCCCTGGAGGAGCCGGTTCATCGGCTCGGGCCTGCGCATGTCGCCCGCGATCTCGTCCACCGCGCGCTGCTGCGCTGCCGTGAGCGGCCAAGGCAGCGCCTCGACGATCTCCTTCACCGAGGCGGCGCTGGCCTTGAAGGCGATGCCGGGCTCCACCTTGACGCCCCGCCGGCGCAAGGCGAGCCCCAGTTGCACCAGGAACAGCTCCTCGAAGGCGAGGCGCCGCCGCGGCTCCCCGCCTGGCACGCCCTTGGCGAGCTCGGCGGCGAACCGGTCGGGGAAGTGCGCCTCGCGCAAGGCCTCCGACAGCGAGAGCAGCTTGCGCCGCGTGCGCAGCGACTCCGGCAGCATGTCCTCGACGTGCCGGAGATAGTCGTCCACCGCCCGCTTGGCGATGCGCCGATACGTCCGCGGCGGCACGCCGTCCACGTCGGAATAGACCGGCACCACGCGCCCGAAAGAATCGTCGTCGCGCGGCGCGGCGGGCTCGTCCGAAGAGCCGAGGAGCTCGACGTCGGGGTGGTGCATCACCTTGCCCGCGCCGCGATAGCCCTCCCGGACTTCGCCCGAGACCAGCACGTGCGCCAGGAAGGGGAATCGCTGCAAGAGGCTGGGCCGGTAATGGAACCAGATGCAGACCAGCGTGCCGCCCGCGTCGTCGCGGACCAGCACCTCCAGCCTGCGGCGCCTGCCGTGCGCCTCCTGCGCCTTGACCACGCGGCCGGCGATGACCGACCGCTCCCCGACGGGCGCTTGCGCGACGGTGCGTGGCGTGCGGCGATCCTCGTACCGGCGCGGGAGGTTGAGCAGCAGGTCTCCCACGGTGCGCAGGCCCTTGGCGTCCAGCTTCTCCGCCAGGGCAGGCCCCACGCCGCGAAGCTGGATCGCGGGCGTTGCGAGAGGGTCTGTCTCGATCTTCGGCGCAGGCTTGGCTGCCATGGGCGCGAGCTTGCCAGGGCCCTCTGACACGGCCTGGGCCAGCGCCGCGATCTCCAGCGGAACGGGGAGCAGCGCGCCCAACTCGCGCACCAGGGCCGCCATCGCCCGCTGCCGCTCCACCTCGCCGTTGGCGTCGAAGCCGCGCACGCTCGCGGCCATGCGATCCAGCCGCTCCAGCGAGGCAGGCGTCGCGTAGGCCCGCGCCTGCGCCACCACCTGCGCGACCAGCGCCTCCATGCCGGTCAGCCGCGACACTCCCGCCCGGCTGGCGAAGCGCAGCGGCTGCAGCAGGGGCGACAGCGCGAGAGAGAGCGCGGGATCGCCCACGCCGGCTACTCCTCTTCGTCTGCGGTGTACTCCTGGAACACCACCTCGAGGATCTCGTACTCGCGCTCGCCGCCCGG
>DASRTX010000099.1:0-3361 GCA_035655715.1 Myxococcales bacterium
ACCGTGCAGGATCCAGCCTGTCAAGCGAGCGGGCCGGTGCTTGACTTGCCTCGGGTCCCCCGTAGACTCTGCCCGTCTTTTTCCGAGGGAGCAGATGCCTTTTCACTTCGCCAACGTGCTGCTCTTCTCGGCGACGGCCGTCCTCTTCGTCTTCGGATCGCTGCTCGCGGGCCACTTCCTGCGCCCCAACGCGCCGACCCGCGAGAAGTCGATGATCTACGAGTGCGGCGAGAAGCCCATCGGGCAGGCCTGGTTCAACTTCAACCCGCGCTTCTACCTGATCGCGCTGGTGTTCGTGATCTTCGAGGTGGAGATCGCCTTCATGTATCCGGTGGCCTCCGTCTACCGGTACTTCATCGAGCACGGCCAGGGGTTGTTGGCGTTCGGCGAGATCTTCGTCTTCGTCGCGATCCTCTCGGTGGGCCTGGCGTACGTCTGGGCGATGGGAGATCTCGAGTGGGTGAAGGGCCTCAAGCAGGAAGTGCTGCAGACCTTGCGCGACCGGAAGCAGACCCCGCCCCCAGAGACAACCGGGAAGAAGGCAGCCTAGACATGGCAAAGGACTACCAACAGGACTTCGGCTCCATCATCACCAGCAAGACCTCGTTCATCGACGAGATCATCAACCTGGCGCGCAAGAGCAGCATCTTCTATCTGCTCTTCGGCCTCGCCTGCTGCGGCATCGAGCTGATGCAGACCGGCGGGCCCCGCGCCGACATCGATCGGTTCGGCAGCGTGCCGCGCGCCACGCCCCGCCAGAGCGATCTGATGATCGTGGCGGGGACGCTGACCTACAAGATGGCCGAGCGCTGCAGGCTCCTCTACGAGCAGATGGCGGAGCCCAAATACGTCATCTCCATGGGCTCCTGCGCCTCCTGCGGCGGGCTCTTCCAGTACGCGTACTCGGTGTGCAAGGGCGTGGACAAGCTGATCCCGGTGGACATCTACGTCCCCGGCTGCCCGCCCCGGCCCGAGGCGCTCACCGAGGGCCTGATGCGCGTGCAGGACAAGATCGTCCGCGAGCGCTGGTTCACCGCCCGCCAGAGGATCGGCCAGGCCGAGCCGTCGCTGGGCGTGGACTACAAGGTGCTGGCGTAGATGACCTTCGAAGAGATCCAGCAGCGTCTCGCCGCGAAGTTCGGTGAGCGCATTGGAGCCCTCGCGCCCGCCAACAAGGACGCCTCCCTGGTGGTGCCGCCGGGGGACGTGGTCGAGATCTGCCGGTTCCTCAAGGACGACCCGGACCTGGCTTTCGACTGCCTGATGAACCTCTCCAGCGTGGACTGGCCGAAGAAGAACCAGATCGAGGTCGTCTACCACCTCTGGAGCTACGCGAAGCAGCACGCCTTCATCCTCAAGGCGCAGCTCGACCGCGCAAAGCCGGAGATCGCCTCGCTGGAGCCGGTGTGGAAGGCCGCCGACTGGCTGGAGCGCGAGCAGTACGACCTGATGGGCATCCAGTTCCAGGGCCATCCGGACCTGCGCCGCATCATGATGCCCGACGACTGGGTGGGCCACCCGCTGCGCAAGGACTACGCCGAGCAGACGCAGTGGCACAACATCACCACCACGCGCGAGAACTCGCTGGAAGGGTACGTGCGCCTCGACGAGCTGAAGAAGAAAGCCGCCGAGGCTGCAGCCGCCAAGAAAGAGGTGCTGCAGTGAGCAAGCCGCTCGAGCTGCCGACGATGGACATGGAGAACAAGGAGGTTCTCCGGCGCATCGAAGTCGGCGGCGACATGCTGCTCAACATGGGCCCGCAGCACCCCAGCACCCACGGCGTGATCAACTTCCTCGTCCAGACCGACGGCGAGGTGATGAAGCGGGCCATCCCCGAGGTGGGGTACCTGCACCGCAGCATCGAGAAGATCGGCGAGCGCTGCACCTACAACGGCTTCATGCCCTACACCGACCGCGTCGATTACATCGCGGCCATGTTCGCCAACCAGGGCTGGGCCATTGCGGTGGAGAAGCTGCTCGGACTATCTGTACCCAAGCGCGCCGAGTATTGCCGCGTGATCGCCTGCGAGCTGAACCGCATCTCCAGCCACCTCATCTCGGTGGGCACCATGGCGATGGACGTGGGGGCGGTGACGCCGTTCCCGTACGCGCTGCGCGAGCGCGAGTTCATCAACGACCTGCTGGAAGAGCTGTGCGGCGCGCGGCTGACCTACAACTACCTGCGCATCGGCGGCGTGGCCTTCGACCTCCCCTCGGGCTACGCGGACAAGGTCTCGACCTTCCTCGACCACTTCGAGAAGATCCTCGACGAGTTCAACCGGCTCATCACCTACAACGAGATCTTCATCAAGCGCTTGGGCCACCTGGCGCCCATCCCGGCGCAGATGGCCATCGACTACTGCCTGGTGGGCCCCAACCTGCGCGCCTCCGGCGTGAACTTCGACGTGCGCAAGCAGCTGCCCTACTCCGTCTATCCCGAGTTCCAGTTCGACGTCCCGCTGGGCAAGGGCGAGGTGGGGACGCCGGGCGACTCCTGGGACCGCTTCTGGTGCCGCGTGGAGGAGATGCGCCAGAGCTGCCGCATCCTCCGCCAGGCGCTGGCGCAGATCCCCAATGACACGCAGATCATGGCCAAGGTGCCGCGCAAGATCAAGGCGCCGGAGGGCCAGGAAGCCTACTCGCGCATCGAGAGCGCGCGCGGCGACATGCAGTACTACGTGGTGGCCGGCCCCGGCGAGAACGCGCACCGCGTGAAGATCCGCACCGGCAGCTTCACCGCCATGGGCATCATCGATTCGCTCTCGCGCGGGCTGATGATCGCCGACCTGGTGGCGTTGATCGCGTCGCTGGACGTGGTCGCGCCGGAGATCGACCGATAAAATGCAAGGCTTCCTCGACCAGCTGATCCGCAACGCGGGCCACGACCCGGCCACCTGGCCGTGGACGCAGTTTGTCTACCTCGCTGCCATGGGCGCGGTGGCGTTCCTCGTCATCAACTTCGCCGCCATCACCGCCGGCATCTTCTCCTGGGCGGAGCGCCGCGTCGCCGCGCGCATGCAGAGCCGCGTGGGCCCCAACCGCGCCGGACCCGCGGGCTTTCTGCAGTGGATCGCCGACGCGGTGAAGCTGCTCACCAAGGAAGACCTGATCCCCGACGAGGCGGACAAGTTCCTCTTCCGCATCGCGCCTTACTTCATGATGGTCGGCTTCGCCTGCGTCTTCGTGGCGCTGCCCTTCAGCCATCGGCTCGTCATCGCCGACATGAACATCGGCATCTTCTTCATCCTGGCGGTGACGGCGCTCATCGTGGTCGGCATCATCATGTCGGGCTGGTCGTCGAACTCGAAGTGGTCGCTGTTCGGCGCCATCCGCTCGGCCGCGCAGATCATCTCGTACGAGA
>DASRTX010000100.1:0-5409 GCA_035655715.1 Myxococcales bacterium
GCGGATGCGATCGCGCGAGATGCGCCGGCAGGCGTCCTCGAGCATGCGCAACACCTTGCGCAGGTCCTGCGAGGGCAGCGGCCGCCACTCCACCGACAGGGTGCAGAGCCCGGGAATCACGTTCTTCGCCTTGCCGCCCTGGATCACGCCCACGTTCATCGTGGTGTGCGGCGGACCGAAGAGCGCGTCGCTGTCGCCCCGCAGCTCTTCTCCGATGCGCTCGATCTCCCGCAGCACTTGTCCGGCGGCCAGCACCGCGGACGCGCCGGTCTCCGGAAAGGCCGAATGTCCCTCGGCGCCGTGGATGGCGATCTCTGCGAGGCAGTAGCCCTTGTGTCCGAGCACGGGGATGAGGCGCGTGGGCTCGCCAACGATGGCATGGCGCGGACGCAGCGCGCCCTCGTCCACCAGCTTGCGGGCGCCCAGGCATCCCACTTCCTCGTCCGCGCTGAAGACCAATTGCAGCGGCGAGGCCGTCGAACGCTCCGCCGCCGCCAGCATGGCCGCGAGGTACGCCTTGGTGTCGGCGGAGCCGCGCCCGTAGAGCTTGTCCCCTTCCAGCGAGGGCCGCAGCGCACCTTCCCAGGCGGGATCGAAGGGCACGCAGTCGCTGTGCCCCACCAGCGCGAGGCCCCCCTTCTCGCCCCCGCGGCTGGCGATCAGGTTGGCCTTCGCCACGCCTGCGCCGTCCGTCCACGAGAGCCGCCGCGTGGAGAGCCCCAGGCCGCGGGCGTGGCGCTCCAGCACGTCGAGCATGGGCAGGTTGCTGCGCGCGGAGGTGGAGTCCACCGCCACCAACTCGCGCAGGATCGCGACCGGATCGATCATCCCCATAGCCTCCGCATCGCGGCGCGAAACGCGGGCAGAGCCGCCGCGAAGTCCAGCGGCAGCCGCTCGCCGCCCACCCAGGTCTCGAGGATGGCCGTCCGCTCCATGCAGAAAGTGACGTTGGCCATCAGATCGTCGGCGTTGGCCGCGGCGATGCTGGGGTCGTCGAGATCCACCACGATGAAATCCGCCGGCTCGCCCGGCCGCAGCGAGCCGCCGCCCAGACCCAGCGACCGCATCCCGCCCTCGCTGGCGATGCGGTAGAGCTTGGTACCCAGGCCACCCACGCCGCCCTGCTCCGGGTCGAGGATGGCGCGCTCCTCCTGCACGAGGCGCAGGTGGTACTCCAGCTGCCGCGCGTCCTCCAGCGGCGAGAGCTGCACCTCCGAGTCGCTGCCCACGCAGAGCCGCGCGCCCGCCGCCAACAAGAGATCCGCGCGCACCACGCCGTCGCCGAGGTTCCGTTCGGTGGTAGGGCAAGCGCAGACGGTGGCGCGCACCCGGGCCAGCGCCGAGATGTCCTCCGGCGTCAGGTGCACCGCATGCACCGCCGTGGTGGCCTCGCGCAGCGCGCCCAGCTTCTCCAGCAAGAGCGCAGGGGTGGTTCCGTGCTCTGCCTTGCACTGCTCCACTTCGCCGCGCTGCTCGGCGACGTGCAGGTGCAGCGGCCAGCCCCGCCGGAACGCCTCACGGGAGATGTCGCGGATCCACTCCGCCGGGCAGGCGCGCACGCTGTGGGGGGCGGCGCCGACCGCGGCGTGCCTGGAGAGCGCGTCGAGGTTCTTCAGATACTCGTCCGCCGAGCCCTCGATGAACCGCTTCTGCCGCGGATTCTCGGGAACGCCGTATCCGCTGCGCGCGTACGCCACCCGCAGCATCACCGCGCGCAACCCCGCCTCCTGCGCCGCGCGCGCCACCGCCAGATCCAGCTCGTTGGGATCCGCGTAGGAACGCCCCTGCCCGTCGCGGTGCAGATAGTGGAACTCTCCCACCGCGGTCACTCCCGCGCGCGCCATCTCCAAAAAGCAGAACTTCGAGATGGCGTGGAGATCGTCGGGCGTCAGCTTCTCCGCCGCCGCGTACATGGCCTCGCGCCACGACCAGAAGTCGTCGCGCGGATGGGCGCGGTGCTCGGTCCGGCCGCGGATGGCGCGCTGGAAGGCGTGGCTGTGCGCCGCCACCAGCCCGGGCAGCACGGCGCGGCCGCGCAGCGGCACCACCTCCGCTCCTGCGGGCGCCGGCCCCACGCTCTCCACATGCCCGTCGCGCACCGCGAGCGCCGCGGAGGCGAGGACGCGGCCGCCGGAGAAGAGGAAATCAGGCTGGAAAATCCGCATGGCGGCTCGCGTGTAGCCGCATCTGCGGAAAAAAGCCACATCGTCCCCGCGACGCAACCCCCTACAGCGGGGTAGCATGGAGGTCCTTCAGGGAGTGGGTGGGGATGAAGACATTCTTGTGCGCGATCGGGCTCGCGCTGGCATTGCCGGCGCTGGCGCAGACGAACCCTCAACCCGAGCTGCCGCCGCTGGTGCCGGCCCAACCGGCGCAGCCGGCGCCGGCCAGGAAAAAGAAGGCAGCGAAGAAGCCTGACGCGCCTTCCGCTTCGAAGGAGCAGCCGGAGTTGCCGCCGCTGGCGCTGCCCGACCCCAACCCGCCCGCGAAGGCGGATCTGCCGCTGCCCTTGCCGCCGCTGGCGCCGCTCGCGGCCAAGCCGCCGCCGAGGCCGGTGGTGGCGCTGGGCGTAGCGGTGCAGGGCGGGGCGCTGCCCATCGCCACCTCCGCGCGCGTCGAGCAGGGCCTGCGCGCCGTGGCGCGGATGTCACCCACGGTGAAGGACGCGCCGGGGCTGCTGGCGCATGCCTGCACCGACGACCCCTGCTGGGCGTCGGCCGGCGCGGCGCAGAGCCTCGACCACGTGGCGGTCGCGGACTATGCGTCGGGAACGCTGCGGCTCCGCATCATCGACGTGGAGGCAAAGAAGCAGGTGGCCGAGGTGGGCCAGCAGGCCGGCAGCGGCCTCACGGAGGTGACGGCCGCCGGCGAGGCGCTGATGTGCCGGCTGCTGGTTCCGGCCGGCTGCACGGGCGAGGCGTCGGTGGACGCTGCGGACGGTGTGGAGATCGACATCGATGGCCAGAAGCTGGCCCGCGGCGAGAAGCGCAAGCTGCCCGTGGGCCTCCACGCGCTCAACCTGCGTTCCGGCACCAAGGTCTCGGGCCACACGCTGCCCGTGCTCCACGCGGACACGCCCACGCTGTACGCGCGCGTGGTCGACGGCGAGCCGCGGCTGCTCTCCGCAGCCGATCTGGCGCCGCGCCCGGCAGTACCGGTCGCCGCGGTCGCCGCCAGCGCCCCTCCGCAGCAAGAGCGGAAGTGGACGAAGACGGCAGCATATGTGACCGCGGGAGCCGCGGTGGCCACCGCCGCCGCCGGCGCGTACTTCGGACTGAAGAGCAAGTCCGACATCAGCCAGGCCGAATCCGCCTTCAACTCCAACGGCGGAGCATACCGGCCTGCCGACCTCACCTCGCTCGAGTCCGGAAACTCCAAGGCGCACACCGCCAACGCGCTGTTCATCGCTTCCGGCGTCCTGTTGGCAACGGCCGCCGTCTTTACCTTCGCCTTCTGACCATGCGCGCATCCATCCTCGTCATGCTGGCTCTTGCCGCCGCCTGCAGCGGCTCCAACCTGGGCCAGTGCTCGGTCGACAGCGATTGCCCCGCCACCACCAAGTGCGAGGCGAACCAACACGTCTGCGCGGTGCCCCCCGGGGTCTGCTTCCCCGCCTGCAGCTCGGCGCAGTCCTGCAACACGGGGACGCTGGCTTGCGACCCGGCGGGCCAACCCGACGTCGTCCTCTCCGCGCCCGGCGCGGGCGCAATCGCCGGAAGTGCCACACTGACGGCGGTCGCGGTGGCGCACGCTCCGGGCGGCATCTCCAAGCTGGTGTTTGAGGTGCGCTCGGGCGCTGGCGCCCTGCTCGCCTCCACGCAGGGAACGGCCGCCTCGGGCAATCCCGCCAGCTTCTCCGCAAGCATTCCGCTCTCACCGGTGCCGGACGGCGCCGCAAACGTGGTGGCGGTGGCCAGCTACGGCACGAACCAGAGCGCGTCCAGCGCGCCGGTCTCTGTATTGGTGGATCAGCACCCGCCCGTCATCGCCCTGCAGAGCGATGGCCGCACCACTACCCTGGTGGCCGGCCAGGCGGCCACGGTGACGGCGCAGATCAGCGACGGCGCGGGCACCGGTGTGCAGGCCTCGTCGGTGGCGCTGAAGCTCGCCAACCATGCCGACGTGCCGGGCGTGGCGGCGGGCGGCGTCTACACCTTCACCGTGCCGATCGACGATTCGGTGGCGCCTGCGGGGACCACGACGACGGTGTCCTTCCAAATCGTGGCCAGCGACGGCGCGGGCCACGCCGCCACGCTCAACGGCAATCCCGCCGGAGTGATCCGCGTCGATCGCGACAAGCCGCAGATCACCGCCATCGCCATCACCACCACCCCGGACTTCGCGCCGGGTGACGGCCGCAAGTTCTTCGACGCGCCCGGCACGTCCATCAAGGTCCAGGCCAACATCGCCGACGGCGCCGGGCTGGACGAAGCCACGGTCTGCCTGCGCGTGGCGGGAGAGGCCGGCGCCTGCCCGCACCTCGGCAGCAATCATGGGGCAGGCAGCATCTACTTCTTCGACATGCCGCGCCCGGCAGGCACGTTCGACGGCACGGAGATCGATTTCACCATCTCCGCCGACGACGCGCTGGCGGCGGTGGCGGAGACGTCCAAGGCCGAGCACCAGGGCACTTCCCCCGGGCAGCCCGTCTTCTTCGACAACACGCCACCCGTGGTCGTCGTGACCGCCGATACGAACGTCTACGCGCGCAACGGCGGTCCCATCGACGTCACGGCCACCATCACCGACGGCACCGGCCTTTCGGGGACGCCTTCCCTTTCGGGCGCGACTGCCTCGGCACCGGCGACCACAACCGACAACGTCCACTTCGTCTTCCACCTGAGCGCGCTGAGCGCGCCTGCCCTCACGGAGGGAGACTTCAACTTCCAGATCGCCGCGCACGACTTGCTGGGCCATCAGACGCTGGCGCCCGCGACCCGCAGGATCGACGGCGCCGCGCCCACGATCAGCAATCTGAAGATCTTCAGGGGGGACGTGGTGCCGACCGCCCCTGGCGTGACCTTCCCAGCCGCGGTGCCCAACACCGGCTGGAACGGTTCGACCTTCATCTACTCGGACACCGTCCACGTGCAGGGCACGCTCACCGACCTCAGCGGAATCGGAAGCGCCGTGGTCCACCTCGACGGCCTCAATCTCACCGGCGGCAACTCGACGGGCACGGCCCAATCGCTGGGTTGCGCGCCCGCGGCGACGAGCTGCAATTTCGGAGTCGACATCACGCTGAACGCCGCGGGGAGCACCTTCCACACCGGCACCAACACCGTCAACATCGGGGTGACGGTGGGCGACATTCCCTCGGGCATCCTGCAGTTCGTAATCGACGCACAGGATACGGCGACGTCCTTCGTGGGCACCGCCGCGCCGAACCTGGGAACGCAGAAGACCCCG
>DASRTX010000101.1:0-5437 GCA_035655715.1 Myxococcales bacterium
CAGCGTCGGCGACGCGTTCCGCATGGCGTCTCTGGTGAAGGGCAGCGAGGAAGCCGTCGGCGGCGTGATCGTCGCGCGCAGCGGCGTCAACACGCAGCACGTGATCGACGCGGTCAAGGCCCGCATCGCGCAGATCGCCCCGGGACTGCCGCCCGGCGTGAAAATCGTCCCGTTTTACGACCGCTCCGATTTGATCGCGCGCTCGATCGGCACGTTGCGGACGGCGGGGGCGGCGAAGCGGTCGGCGCCGGCGGCGGCTCCCGGCGCCTTCTCCACCCGCGCCGGCTGGTACTCGAACCAGGCCTGGTTCGCCGCCACCTTGCGCGTCTGCGCCGGGACCACCCCGCTGCCGAAGCTCACCTGGCTTTGCTAAACTCGCGCCCGGCAGTGCGTCTCATGGAGGTCTCTATGTCGATCACCCAGGATGTTGCGTATTCCTTGCGGCTCATGCGCAAGGCCCCGCTCTTCACCGCAGCCGTGGTGCTGACCATTGGCCTGGCCATCGCCGCCACCGCCACCATCTTCAGCGTGGTGAATGCCCAGATGTTGCGGCCGCTGCCCTTCAAAGATCCGGACCGGCTGCTGTTGGTCTTCGAGAGGAACGACAAGCTGAACGCGCCGTTGTACAACGTCTCGGTACTGAACTTTCTCGACTGGCGGGCACAGACGCAAAGCTTCGACCTCGCCGCGGTCAATCCCAACAACAACTACATCCTCACCGGAACGGGTGACCCCGAGCAGCTTACCGGCAACCGCATCAGCCCGGAGCTGCCGCGCGTTCTCGGGGTCCATCTGATCGCGGGAAGGCCGTTCACCCCCGAGGAAGAGAAACCCGGCGCGGCACCGGTCGCCATCATCGGAGAGGCGTTCCGGCAAAGCCACTTCGGCAAGGACGCCAACGTCCTGGGCCGCACCATCAACCTCGACGGCACCCCCACCACCATCGTCGGCGTCGCCCCTGACACTTGGAACCTCCTGTCGCCCGGAGATATCTACACCCCGTTGATCATCGACCCCGCCAAGGAGATGCGCCTGAGCCACGCCATATTTGTAGTCGGAAGGCTCAAGCCTGGCGTTTCCGTCCAGCAGGCACGGGCGGAGATGAACACCATCTCCGACAGAATGAAGCAGCAATATCCGGAGCTGCGCGATTGGGGTGTGAATCCGATCAGCCTGTTGGATGGGCTCATCAGCCCGGAGCTCAAGACCAAATTGCTGGTGCTGCTGGCCGCCGTCAGCTTCGTGCTGCTCATCGCCTGCGCCAACATCGCCAATCTTCTGCTGGCGAGGACCGCGACCCGGCAACACGAGATGGCGGTGCGCACGGCGTTAGGCGCCAGCAAGGGCCGGCTGATGCGCCAACTCCTGATAGAAAGCGTGACGCTCTCCTGCAGCGGAGGTCTTGTCGGACTGCTGGTGACCTGGTGGTCGGTACGCGCCATGAGCCACTGGCTCCCGCCGAACACGCTGCCCATTCCCACGGTCGAAGTGGATTCCCATGTTCTGTTGTTCGCGCTGGGGACCACGGTGCTGACCGGGCTCATCTTCGGCATCGTGCCTGCCCTGCGTACGGCGAAGGTGAAGGTCGATGAAGTGCTCAAGACCGGTGGACGCGGCGGCTCCGGCGGCATTCGCACGCGCATGCGCAACACCCTGGTGGCGATCGAGCTGGCTCTTGCGACGATGCTGCTGATCGGAGCGGGCCTGTTCATCCAGACCCTGGTCAATCTGCAGAGTGTGAAGCTCGGCTTCGAACCGCACGGCCTCATCACTTTTCAAGTGGCGCTTCCTCGGGGCAAGTATCCCCCCAAGACGAAGGCGCCCTTGTTCCTCCACGAGATGATCGAATCCTTGGCAGCGCTGCCGGGCGTGCGCGGTGCGTCGGTCTCGAGCGGCATCCCGTTTGGCGCGGGCGCGTATTACAGCCACCCGATGATGGCGACCGAAAACTCCATCCTTCCGCCCGACGCCAAAATCCCCGTCGATTGGCGCATCGTGAGCCCCGGATACTTCAAGACCATGAGCATCCCGTTGCTGCTGGGCCGCGAGTTCGAGTACTCCGACGCGAGCACCCCCAACATCATCATCGTGAGCCAGGCCACCGCCCGCACCTTCTGGGGAGACCAAAATCCCCTCGGCCGCACCCTTCGCCGCTCGGCCGACCCCAACATTCCCCTCACTGTGGTCGGCGTGGTCGGTGACGTGCGCAGCACCCAACTGAGTCAGGAGTCACCTGCCTTCTACTACTCCATCACCACGCGGACCATGCCGTTGATAGACGTCGTGGTGCGGACAGACGCGTCTCCGGAATCACTGGTGCCCGCCATCCGCAAGAAGATCAAGGCGCTCGACCCTGACCTGCCGATGGCCAACGTGAACACCATGGAGCAATGGCTCACGACCGGCGCCGCGCAGCCGCGGCTGACCACCATCCTGCTCAGCACCTTTGCCGGGGTCGCGCTGCTCATTGCCGCGATCGGGATCTATGCTGTGCTCACCTACTCCGTCAGCCAGCGTACGCGCGAGATCGGCGTCCGCATGGCACTGGGCGCAACGCCGCGCCGCGTCCTGGAATTGATCGTCTCGGAGGGCATGCGCGTCGTGCTGCTGGGCCTGGTGATCGGATTGGCCGGCGGACTCGCCTTGGGTCGCACGGTGCAGAGCCTTGTGTATGGCGTTGGAGTGCGCGATCCCAGGATCTACTTCGTGGTAGCAGCGAGCCTGACGGCGGTAGCGCTCGCGGCTTGCTTCATCCCCGCCCGGCGGGCTGCCGTTGTCGATCCCATGGTGGCTTTGCGGGAGGAATGAGGGGTAGTCGACTGAGCCCTTCGAGCTCAGGCTTCCGCGGCCGACTTCCCGCCGCGGTGCCAGCGCAGGCAGCCGCGAACCCAGCACGCGATGACCGATCTGCGGCCGGAGAAATAGCTGTCGCACTGGTGCGCGGCAGCATACTCGGGCACCTGCATGAAAATCTTGTGCGCCGCGCGCAGGCGGTGGAAGGGCACCGTCGGGGCGAGATGGTGCGTGAGGTGGTAGTTGTTCTCGTGCGGATGCAGGAAGAAGCTGAGCACCGGCTTATGCGGACTGTTGCGAGTGAACCCCAGGACGGAGCCGGGTTGCAGCCCGACGTGGTCCGAGATCTCGCGAAATACGGTGATACCGTGGAACACGGTCATCCGAGCCACGATCCAGAGCACAGCGAAGACCAGAGCGCCGGCAGGACCGGCCGCGAGCGCCAGAGCACCGAGCAGCAGCGCCCACCACACGGCTGCCGCCACGCGCTCACGCGCAGAGAGCGAGCCCCAGTTGCCGAACAGATTGGAGAGGAACATCCCGCGATCGAAGAAATGCCGTGCGAATAGGCTCCAGGCCGTCCCCTGGAGGTCTTCCTCGGCGTGGATGAAGTCCGGATCGCTCTCGGCGACCCCCAGATGGGCGTGGTGCTTGAGATGCTTCGCCCGATAGCACCGCACCGGCGAGAGGGTGGGAATGCCGACCGCGAGATCCGCCAGATGGTCATTGAGACCACGCGAGCCGCAGAGCATCTTGTGCCCCGCCTCGTGGAGCAGGTTGCCGAGCGCCCGCTGGCGTGCCCCCATGAGCAGCACAGCGAGCGGTACGGTGAGCAGGGCGAGATGCAGCGGAGCCCAGAGGACGAGAGCCCACGCGGCGAGGATGCAGGCCCAGTCGAACCCGAGAGCGACCAGAGATTTGAAGGCGCTGGGCCGCTGGAGCGCGCGCAGAGGATCGAGGAGGCCCCGCCGGCGAAGCTCGGCATAGATCCCCCGGACATCGTGCAGAGGCTGGAGGCGGGCGCCCGGGGTGTCGAGAGTCGTCACGGGTCTCCTTTCCTGCCATGCCCTCGCCCCATCATCGCGATCCATGGCATCTGGTCTCGCCGGAGCGGCTTATTGTAGACCATCTATGGGGAAGGAGGCGCATCGCAGCAGGCCTCGCACGCGAGAAAGAAGAGCGACTTCCGGATCGATCTCTGCGCGCTCCACTCTCGATGGTCCCAGCTCTCGCCGCCGACGTTGTCTCCCGCATAGAGAAGCTGGGCCACGAGGACGTTGCGGAAGGCGCCGACGGCGAAGAGCGCGGCGGTCTCCATCTCCACGACGATCGCCCCCTCGGCCCGCCTCGCCTGGATCTTGGAACGCGTCTCGCGGAAGATGGCGTCGGTCGTCCAGGTCTTGCCGAACAGGTACGGATCGCCCTGGCTCTCGAGCACCTCACGGAGGATCTCGAGACCGAGGGGATTCGCCGCCACCTCGCGTCCGGGCGGGAGGTAGTGATACGAGGTGCCCTCGTCACGAATCGCGGCGGTCGGAACGATGATCTGCCCCAATGGGATCGCCGGATCGAGCACCCCGGCGCCGCCGCAAGCGATGATCACTTTGGCGCCATGAGCGATCACCCCCTCGAGCAGACCCGCAGACAAGGGCGCCCCGGAGCCCGCATGAAAGATGGCGATGCGGCGCTTGCGATAGGTGATCTCATAGATGGGGTGCTGCCCCATCTCGCTCCGCTGCGCGGTCAGCGGAACCAGGTTGTCGCGCAGGACGATGTCGTCGATGACGTCCTTGAAGAAACACGCCACCGCCAATTCCGGGATCGATACCGGCGTGATCGTGCGGTGGGGCTCGATCAGCGCCGACCTCTCCGGATCGAATTCGAGGATGGGGTAGTCGTGGGTCATGTCACTCCGCCAGAAGCTCGGCCTCTTCGTCGGTGAGGCTGGCGATCTGCTCGATCAAGAGCTCCTGGATCGCCGCGCCGAGCCGGCGGACGGTGGGGGATTCGAAGAGGAGGCGCAGGGGGATCTCGAGGCCCAGGGCGTCGTAGACGTGGGAGGTGAACTGAATGGCGAGGATCGAGTGCGCCCCCACGTCGAAGAGGTTGTCGTCGCGGCCGATCGGCCGCCTCAGGAGATCCTGCCAGATGCCGGCGACGATCTGCTCGATCTCGTTCTCCAGATCGCCGCCGGGCTCGGCCGCGGGTGCCAGCTCGTCGGCCGGGAGGCGGGCGCGCAGGGCGCCGCGGTCCACCTTGCCGCTCGGGGTGAGCGGCAGGGCGTCGACGAGCGCAAAGTCGGCGGGCACCATATGCTCCGGCAGGACGCGGCGGAGGGCGTCGCGGAGCTCGCCCGCCTCCGGCCCGGGCCCCGGTCTCGCCGGCACCACGTAGGCGGCGAGCCGCACCTCCCCCGGCTGCTCCTCCCGCGCCACCACCGCCGCCTCGCGGACCGCCGGATGGGCGGCCAGCGCCGCCTCGATCTCCCCCGGCTCGATGCGGAAGCCGCGCAGCTTCACCTGGTCGTCGGTGCGGCCGAGGAACTCGATCTCGCCGTCGACCGAGAAGCGCGCCAGGTCGCCCGTCCGATAGAGCCGCTCGCCGGGTCGGCCCAGCGGATGGGGGACGAAGCGCTCCGCCGTCA
>DASRTX010000102.1:0-2618 GCA_035655715.1 Myxococcales bacterium
CGCGTGAGAAGGGTCGACGAGCACCGGGAGCCGCGTGCGCTGCTTGAGCCAGGCGACGCCGGCGAGATCGAGGGTGTTGCGAAGCTGCGGCTCGAAGGTGCGGATTCCGCGCTCGCAGAGGATCACCTGATCGTTGCCGCCGGCGAGCAGGTACTCCGCGGCCAGCAGCCATTCCTCGACGGTGGCGGCGAGGCCGCGCTTGAGCAGCACGGGCCGGCGCTGTTGCCCCAGCGCCTTGAGGAGCGCGTAGTTCTGCATGTTGCGGGCGCCGACTTGCAGCAATGCCACGCCCTGCAGCGTCGGAAGATCCGCCGGC
The DNA here is from genome assembly GCA_035655715.1 of Myxococcales bacterium. Classification (GTDB taxonomy): domain Bacteria; phylum Myxococcota; class Myxococcia; order Myxococcales; family 40CM-4-68-19; genus 40CM-4-68-19. Next base: position 317 of record DASRTX010000102.1, read on the forward strand.
TCCAGCACTTCGGTCACCGCGGCGAGCCCGTGACGTTCTGCCGCGTCCACCAGCAGCCGGACACCAGGCGCGCCCAGGCCCTGGAAGCTGTACGGGCTGGTGCGCGGCTTGAACGCGCCGCCGCGCAGCACTGGGCAGCCCGAGGCCGCGACGGCGGCCGCCGTTTCCGCGATCTGCGCAGGGCTCTCGACCGCGCAGGGTCCGGCCATCACGACGAAGGCGGATCCGCCGACGGCGAGGCCCGGCGCAAGCACCACCAGCGTCCCTTCAGGCCGGCGCTCGCGGAGGACCAGGCTGGGTTCGTGGGTCATGGCCGCCTCCGTTGGGCGGGTGACGGCGGGGGTCGAATTTGTTGCATCAGAGCTTTCAGAATGTTTTGAAACAAGTGTGGTATAGCGGGCCGCTCAGGGCCGGGCAAGCACGGGAGTCTAGATGGCGATGTTGCAGTCAGCCACCCAGGGGTTGCCCGCAGCGTTCGCCGAGGTGGCACGCGCCCCAACCGAGCCTCCCGATGCGTACTGGTCGCACCCCGAGCGCGGCTTGCGCGCCGCCGCTTACGGGGTGGCCGAGTTGCGCGAAGGCGCGTCGCTGCGAGCGGTGCTGGCAGGCCTGCCCACGCCGCGCGGATTGCCCGAGGGCCTGCCGGGCCCCTGGTTCGGCGCCTCCTGCTTTTCCGGGACGCCAGGGCCCGACTGGCGCGGATTCGCACCGTTGCGCTTCACGCTGCCACGCCTGCTGGCGTGGAGCGAGGGAGGGCGGCGGTTCGTCGCGGCCTTCGGCGACGGCGCCGAGAAGCGGCTGACGGCGGCCCGGCGCCGGCTGGACGGCTCCAGCGGCAACGGGAAGGGCGCCCATCCGGCGGAGACTTCCTCGGGCGGCGCGCGCATCCTGCCCCGCCCCGGGGACCGCGCCCGCTGGGACGCATTGGTCGCGAAGGCGCTGGAGGCCATCGGAAGCGGCGCGCTGGACAAGGTGGTGCTGGCGCGCGCCATCGACGTGGAAACGACGGCCCCTCTCGATCCGGCCGCGATCCTGGCCACGCTGGAAGCGCGCTATCCCTCCTGCCGCGGCTTCCTGCTCCGTGGCGACGGCGCGACCTTCCTGGGCGCGACGCCGGAGATCCTCTGCCGCCTGGACGGAGACCTCATCGAGGCCGACGCGCTGGCCGGGTCCGCCCCGCCCGACCAGGGAGCGGCGTTGCTGGAAAATGCGAAGGACCTGCGCGAGCACCGGTGGGTGGTGGAGCACATCCTGCGCGCGCTGGAAGGCGTGGCCGACGACGTCCAGGTGGCACAGGCTCCCGGCCTGCGTGCGCTGGCCAACGTGGTGCACCTGCACACGCCCATCCGCGCCCGCCTGGCGCAAGGCCACGGCGTCGCCGACGTCGCCAGCGCGCTGCATCCGACGCCGGCGGTGGGCGGCGTTCCCTCTGCCGCGGCGCTGCGCTTCATCTCCGCGCACGAGGACCTGGACCGCGGCCTCTATGCCGGCGTGGTGGGGTGGGCTGGCGGCGGGCGCGCCGAGCTCCTGGTGGCGCTGCGCTCCGCGCTCTTGCGGGGAAACCGCGCTCGCGTCTTCGCCGGGGCAGGCATCGTCCAAGGCTCCACACCGGACGCGGAGTGGGAGGAGACCGAGCTCAAGGCGCGCGCGCTGCTGGAGGCGCTCGGAGCCTCGCCGTGAATTTCAACCTCGTCTGGGCGCACGCCCTCGCCGACGAGCTCCTGCGCGGAGGCGTCCGCGACGCGGTCATCTGCCCGGGCTCGCGGAGCGCGCCGCTGGCGCTCGCGCTGGACGCCAGACTGCGGGCGCACGTGGTGCTCGACGAGCGCAGCGCCGGCTTCTTTGCGCTGGGGGCGGCCAAGATGTCGGGCCGGCCCGTGGCGCTCCTCTGTACCTCGGGCAGCGCAGGGGCGCACTTCTATCCTGCCTTGCTCGAGGCCGAGGCGTCGGGGGTTCCGCTGGTCGCGATCACCGCCGATCGGCCGCCGGAGCTGCACGGATGGGGCGCGCCGCAGCAGCTCGACCAGGGTCGGCTCTTCGGCGGGCATGCCTGGTTCGCGGACCTGGGCCTGCCCGATCCGCAGTCGCTGCCCCACCTGCGTGCCACGGTTGCGCGGGCGCTGTGGCAGCGCCGGCCGGTGCACCTGAACGCGCCCTTCCGAGAGCCGCTGGCGCCCGTGCAGGAGCCGATCCCTGCGCACCGCGACCAACCAGCTGCGCTTCATCTGGGCGCACGCGGCGTGCCCGACGTGGGCGCCGTCGCGCAAGCGCACTCGGCGCGGCCCCGCGGCGTGATCGTCTG
>DASRTX010000103.1:0-4765 GCA_035655715.1 Myxococcales bacterium
ATCGCCGCCGAGGCGCAGCGCCGCGGCATCGGCCAGCCCGCCGTCAACTACCACCTGCGCGACTGGGGCGTCTCCCGCCAGCGCTACTGGGGCACGCCCATCCCCATCGTCTACTGCCCCAAGGACGATCCGGAGGGGAAGGGCATCCCGGTGCCCGACTCGCAACTGCCCGTGAGGCTGCCCGACATCGACGTCAAGGAAGTGCTCACCGGCATGGGCGAGCCGCCGCTGGCCAAGGTGGCGTCCTGGGTGAACACCACCTGCCCCATCTGCGGCGGTCCGGCGCGCCGCGAGGCGGAGACGATGGACACCTTCGTCGACTCCACCTGGTACTGGGCGCGCTACCTCGATCCGCACAACTCCAGGGAGCCCTTCTCGCGCGAGCAGGCCGACCGCTGGATGCCCATCGACGTGTACGTGGGCGGGCCCGAGCACGCCGTGCTGCACCTGCTCTACTTCCGCTTCTGGACCAAGGTGATGCAGGAGCTGGGGTTGTGCTCGGTGGACGAGCCGGCGCAGAAGCTGGTCACCCAGGGCATCGTCAAGGGCCGCGACGGCGAGAAGATGTCCAAGTCCAAGGGCAACGTGGTCTCGCCGCGGGAGATCATCTCCGAGTACGGCGCGGACACGGCGCGGCTCTTCATCCTCTTCGCGGCGCCCGCGGAGAAGGACATGGACTGGTCCGACGAGCAGGTGCAGGGTCAGCACCGGTTCCTCGGCCGCATCTGGCGGCTGATCCACGGCTCGTTGCCGAAGATCGCCGGCGTCTCGGGCGCAAACGGGACCGCCGACGAGCTGCGCCGCCGGACGCACAAGACCATCCTCCGCGTGACGCAACAGCTGGAGCGGCTGCAGTTCAACACCGCCATCTCCTCGCTGATGGAGCTGTCCAACGCCGCCACCGACTGGACGGGCGACGCAGCCTCGCTGCGCGAGTGCCTGGAGGTGCTGGTGCAGCTCCTGGCTCCCTTCGCGCCGCACATCTCCTCCGAGCTGTGGCGCGAGTTGGGCCGCTCCGACGAGCTCTCGCTGCGGCACTGGCCCGAGGCGGATCCTGCGCTGGTGGTGGACGACGCCTACCAGATCGCGGTGCAAGTCAACGGCAAGCTGCGCGGCGAGGTGCAGGTGGCGGCGACCGCGAACGACAGCGAGATCCGGGAGACCGCCTCGAGGGATCCCAAGGTTGCGGGGTATCTGCAGGGGAAGACGATCAAGAAGGTGGTGGTCATCCCCAAGCGGCTGGTCAACTTCGTGGTCGCCTAGGGAACTGCGTGAACGTGGCGTGTCCACATGCACGAGCAGGCGCACGTCCACCAGCACTTGCACGTCTCGGAGCTCTTCTTCTCCTCGCAGCCTGCGGCTACGCTCCCGTCCGCGGCAAGCCGGCGTCGGGCCTTCGCGTCGCTGCCGTCAAGAACGACACGGCCCAGGCCGAAGCGGGCGGCATCTTCTCGACGGAGCTGCGCCGCGAGCTGGCCGGCCGGAACCGGCTGGAGCCCGACTCTTCCGCGGCGCCCGAGCTGAGCGCGGAGCTGACCGTGCTGACATCGGCCCCCTCGGGCCTCGGAGCTGAGGGAGGTGCGGCGTCGTTCCGCATCTCCGCGCGGCTTTACGTCCAGGCCGGTGGTTTCTACGACACGCTGGGAGGCAGCGAGGACTACCTCGTCGGCGTGGACATCCTGGGCACGGAGGCGAATCGCCGCGCGGCGCTCCGGCGCCTGGCCCGGGCGCTGGCCGTCGAGGCCATCGAGCGCTACGACGTCAGCGAGCGGATGCGCTAGGCGCTGGCTACTGCTTCGTGGCGGGCGGCTGGTTGGCCGCCTTGGTCAGGCGCGAGATGCGGCGGGCGGCCTGGCCCTTGTGGATCACACCCTTGGAAGCGGCCTTCGCGATCTGGCGGATGGCGGCGGAAAGCTCCGTCTTGGTCCTGGTCGCGTCTCCCGAGGCGCTCGCCTCGCGGAACTTGCGCACGCTGGTGCGCAGCGTGGAGAGCACGTGGGTATTGCGGGCCCGGTGCTTTTGCGCCTGGCGGTTCTGCTTCTCTGCCGAACGGGTATTGGCCACGAAATGCTCCAGAAAACTTCGTTGAAGGGCGGACGCAGATAGCACCCGCGCAGGTAGGTGTCAACGCGACTCTCCGCCGCTGGAAGGCAAATCCGGACCACAGGTTGTCCACGGCTCGGGGAAAGCCATTTTCGCGCTGTGTCCGTAACGCCACTGATGGATTTTTCAAACCTGAAAACAGGACCGAAGCGTCGGATATCACAGTGGTTTTATTTTCATGGCGCGCCGCCCGATCATTTTTTTCCAGCCTCCGCAACGGATTGTTTTGCAGCGACAGAAACGTTTTCCACAGCCTTCCCACAGCCTGCGCACGCCTGTGGGTAAGGGTCGGCGCCGCGCGTCAACTTGCGGACTTTTCGTGCTCCTTGGCCGCATTCCAGAGCGCGTCCATCTCCTCCAGCGTGGATTCGCCGGGCGAGCTGCCGCGTTCGGCCAGCTTCGATTCGATGAAATGAAATCGGGATTCGAATCTCCGCAATGTCCCGCGCAGCGCTTCCTCAGGGTGTACCTTCACCCACCTGCCCAGGTTGGCGATGGCGAAGAGCAGGTCGCCGAGCTCCTGCTCCACGCGATCGCGGGCCCCGGACCGCAGCGCTTCCTCCAGTTCCCCGAGCTCCTCATGCACCTTGGCCAGCACGCCTTCCTGGTCGGGCCAGTCGAAGCCTACCGCCGCTGCCTTCTCCGTCATCCGCTCGCCGCGCACCAGCGCGGGCAGCGCGACCGGCACGCCGCCGATGGCGCTCCGCTCCGCCTGGCCCTTTTCCCTGCGCTCCTCTGCCTTGATCCTCTCCCAGTTCCTCACCACCTCCCTGGACCCGCTGACCGACGCGTCGCCGAAGACGTGCGGATGGCGGCGGGTCAGCTTGTCGGAGATGGCGTCGCACACCTGCGCGAAGTCGAACTTGCCCTCCTCGCGGGCGATGCGGGCCTGGAAAACCACCTGGAAGAGCAGATCGCCCAGCTCCTCGCGATGGTGCTGCGCGTCGTCGCTCTCGATGGCCTCGATGACCTCGTGGGCCTCCTCCAGCAGATATGGGGTCAGCGTCTTCAGCGTCTGCTCGCGGTCCCATGGACAGCCGCCTGGATCGCGCAGCCGGTCCATGATCTCGAGCAGCCGCCGGATCGCCTTTTCGGGGTCGGACATGGGCGGCGGCATACCACATCGAGGCGCGGAATCAGGGGCGGATTCCTTGCTGGGAAAGCGCCCCACCGTCTAGGATGGCGCCGTGACTTCCCGAGGTTTTTTCGCGCTCGCCCGCGGCTTTTTGTGCGCCGCGGCACTGCTGGTGACGGCGCCGATCCTGGCCGATGAAACTCCGCAGCCGCCGCCCCCCGCTTCCGCGGAAGAGCCCAAGGCAGAGCCCGTCAAGCTCCCTTCCGTTCCCGCGGTCGCGGCGGGCAACCGTGCGGTCAGCCTGCCCGGCGAGAAGAGCGGCGACATCCAGGCGCACTGGAGCGCACGCCGCGACTACGTGCGCGACCGCGACGAGCGCCGCGCCGACGACGAGGAGCAGCGGGTCCGCGCGCTCAAGGACGAGCTGGGCATCGAGAACCTCTTCTCCATCGGCGCTGCCCTGGTGCGGGAGAGCCAGGCCGCGCGCGCTGCCGAGGCGGCCGAGGTCGCGGTGCAGCGGTGCAAGCTGGCCGTGGAGTTCGCGCCGGCGCTGCCTGAGGCCCACACCTGCCTGGCGCGCGCCATGGTCGCGGAGAATCCTTCGGCGCTCAAGCCGGCGTTGGCGGAGCTTTCGGCGGCAGCTTCCGCGGCGCTGCGCGATCCGCGCGTCTCGCGCGCCTTGCTCGCCAACGTCCTGGGCGTCCTCTTCGCGGGCCTGCTGGCGGCAGGCGCCATCTTCACCCTGGTGCTGTTCCTGCGCTACGCGAGGCTCTACGCGCACGACGTCCACCACCTGTTCCCCGCGGGCGCGCGAAGGTGGCAGACCCGGATCCTCGCAGCCGTGCTGCTGCTCTTGCCGGTGCTGCTGCAGCTGGGCCCGCTGCCGCTGCTCTTCACCGCGCTCCTGGCTTGCGCGCTCTACGCCGGAACCGCGGAGCTGGTGGTCTCGCTGGCGTTCCTGGGTGTGCTGGCGGCGTCACCGCTCGCGGCCGAGGCCATCGGCCGGGTAGCGGCCTACGGCGGGCCCGCCGCCGACGTGTGGCTTGTCGAGCACGGCGAAGGCACCGGGCCCGAGATCGGGCGGCTGCAGAAGCGGGCCGACGAAGGCGATCTGGCGGTCAACTTCGCGCTCGGGCGCAAGGCGAAGCGCGACGGCGAGCTGGACGCCGCGGCACGCCTCTACCAGCGCGCGCTGGAGGTGAAGGACGCAAGCCCTGCCGGCCTCGCGGCGCTGCGCAACAACCTCGGCAACGTCCAACTGTTGCAAGGCGAGACGGCCAAGGCCATCGCCCAGTACCAGCAGGCCGTCGACCTGCGCGAGAACCTGGCGGCGTCCCACTTCAACCTCAGCCGCGCGCTGGCGATGGGCGGGGTGGACACGCTGGAGAAGGTCCAGGCCGAGCAGACGCGGGCGCTGGAGCTGGACCGCGCGGCGGTGGACGCGTTCACCGGCGGCTCGCTCCAGGCCAACCGCCGCGCCAACCGGTTCCTGATGGACGTGCCGCTCGACGCCGCGCAGCTCGCCCCGCTGCTCTCGCGCGAGGAGCAGGTGGCCGCGCCCATCGCCGACGAGGCGCGCGCCTGGCT
>DASRTX010000104.1:0-4406 GCA_035655715.1 Myxococcales bacterium
TTCACGTCGGGCCACCGCACCTGTCAGGGCTGCGAGTCGGCCCTGGTGATGAAGATGATGGTGAAGGCGGCGGGCCCGCGCACCATCGTCCTCGGGAGCACCGGCTGCATGTACGTGGCGAACACTACGTACTACTCGACCAGCTGGGTGGTGCCCTGGATGCACACGCAGCTCGGATCGTCGGGCTCTGCCGCGCTGGGCGCCGCCGCCGCCCTCAAGGCGCTGATGCGGAAAGGCAAGATGAAGGACGAGCCGATCAACGTGATCGCATTCTGCGGCGACGGCGGCGGCGCGGACATGGGCCTCTCGGCCATCTCGGCGACGCTCACGCATCCCGACTACAACTGCCTGATCCTGATGTACGACAACGAGTCGTACGCCAACACCGACATCCAGCTCAGCGGCTCCACGCCCTGGGGCGCGCACACGACGTTCAGCCCGCCGGGAACCAAGAAGCGGATCATGCATCACCGGTGGAAGAAGAACATGGCGGGCATGATGGCGGCGGGCCATCCCGACTGCAAGTACGTGGCCACGGTGGACATGTCCTATCCGGTGCTGGCGATGAACGCGGTCCGCAAGGCGCTCTCCATCGGCGGACCGACCTTCATCCACTCGCTGGATCCGTGCCCCAAGGGCTGGGACTACGACCCCATGGCATCGCACGAGCTGGGCGAGCTGGCGGTCCTCACCGGCATCTGGCCGCTGTACGAAGTGGAGAGGGGTGTCCTACGCTTGATCGGCAAGACGCGCGACCTCTCCGACGGCCGTCTCAAGCGGCTGCCGGTGCGCGATTACCTCCTCCGCCAGGGTCGATTCGCGCATTTCACCGACGACGACATCGACTACTTCCAGTCCAAGATCGACGAGATGTGGGAGAAGTGGCTGATCCCCGGCGTCATTCCCTTCCGCAAGCAGGTGGAAGAGGACCGCCCGCCGGCCTAGACGAAAACGCGCCCCGGCGGGCTGCGCCTTGACCCGCCGGGGCCGGTTGTGCCTCCAATGGCCGAACGTCGTATCAGACGTGAGGCTGTAAGCCTTTCGTAGGCTGCACGGGGGACAACATGAGGCACGTGGGCTGGGTGTGGCGCTCTCTTCTCGGCGTCATCGCAACGCTGGATCTCGCGGCCGTTCCCGCAGAGGCTGCGTGGGAACCCACCAAACCGGTCGAGTTCATCATCCCCGCCGGAACCGGTGGAGGCGCCGACTTGATGGCGCGGTTCGTGACCGCGGTCATCCAGAAGGAGAACCTGGCGCCGGTTCCCTTCCTTGCCGTCAACAAGTCCGGCGGCGCGGGCGCCGAGGCATTCCTCTACGTCAAGGAGCAGAAGGCGAACCCGCACGTCATCGCCATCACCCTCTCCAACCTCTTCACCACGCCCCTGGCGCAGGGCACGCCCTTCAACTGGCGAGACCTCACGCCGGTTTCCATGCTGGCCCTCGACTACTTCGTCCTCTGGGTCAACGCGGACAGCCCCTACAAGACGCCGATGGACTACTTCAACGCCGCCAAGGCGAAGCCCGGCGAGTTCGCCATGGGCGGCACCGGCGCCAAGCAGGAAGACCAGATCCTCACCGTGCAGCTGGAGCAGGCCTTCGGCCTCAAGTTCATCTACCTGCCGCTCAAGGGCGGCGGCGAGGTGTGCACCAACCTGGTGGGCAAGCACATCCAGTCCTCGGTGAACAACCCCTCGGAGTGCGTGGGCCACTGGAAGGCCGGCCGCGTGCGACCGCTGGCGGTGCTGGACAATGCCCGCATCTCGCTGCCCGAATGGGACAAGATTCCCACCATGAAGGAGGCCGCGGGCAAGGACGTCTCGTATCTCATGATGCGCGGCATCTTCGCCGCCCCCGGGATCACCAAGGAGCAGCACGACTACTACGTCAATCTGATGAAGAAGGTGAGCGAGTCCGCCGACTGGAAGCGGTACATCACCGACAACGCGCTCAAGGCGCAGTTCATGACCGGCCCCGAGTTCGAGAAGTGGCTGGAGAAGGCCGAGGTCCTGCACAAGGATCTCATGACCAAAGGCGACCTGCTGGTGAAGAAGTAATCCATGCGCCGCGCACAGATCCTGATGGCGCTGGGCATCATCGCCTTCGCCGTCTCCATCAGCGTGCAGGCCTGGCAGGTCGGTTCCCGATGGGTGGACGGTCAGGCGGGTCCGGGCTTCTTTCCCTTCTGGCTGGGGGTGCTGCTCGGCCTTTGTGGCACCATCATTCTGGTGCGCGAGGCGCGCCTCGCCGACGTCCGCGCCTTCTTTCACGATCACACCGGCCTGACCTCGGTGGCCAAGGTGGCGGTCACCGCCGCGGCCATGCTCGTCGTCACGTACCTGATCGGATTCCGCCTCGCCTCGATCCTCTACCTGTTCGTCTACCTGCGCTTCATCGGAAAGCACCGCTGGCCGGCGGTGGTGTCCATGAGCCTGCTCATCCCCATGACCGGGTACTACCTCTTCGAGCGCGTCCTTCAGGTCGGACTCCCACGCGGAATCTTCGAAATTCCCTACATCGGCTGAGCGTGCACCATGGGGCAGGCTATCCACGATCTGATGTTCGGCCTCGGTGTCGCCGTGCAGCCGTTCAATCTGCTGGCGGGAGCGCTCGGCGTGGTTGCCGGCACGGTCATCGGCGTGATCCCCGCGCTGGGGCCCACGCAGGGAGCGGCGCTGCTCCTGCCCGTGGTGTTCCGCCTGCCGCCGGCGACCGGGCTCATCTTCCTCTCCGGCCTTTACATGGGCGCCATCTACGGTGGCTCGGTCACCTCCATCCTCTTCAACATCCCCGGCACGCCGATGGCGGCCGCCAGCGCTTTCGACGGCTATCCGATGGCGCTCAAGGGACAGGGGGCGCGCGCGCTCGCCGGATCGGCGCTCTCCGCTTTCATCGCCGGCACCGTGTGCATCATCCTCTTCACCCTCTTCGCGCGCCCCATCGCCGAGTACGCGCTTACCTGGGGACCCCCCGAATACTTCTCGGTGATGATCCTCGCCTACGCCGCGCTGGCCGGCCTCGAAGGCGGCAGCGTGATCAAGACCAGCGTGTCGGTGCTGATCGGCCTCATCCTGACCGCCGTCGGGGTGGACGTGATCACCGGCATGCCACGCCTCACCTACGGCTCGTTCCAGCTGCTGGCGGGCATCAAGTTCCTGGTGGTGGTGGTGGGGATGTTCGGCATCGGCGAGCTGCTGCGCGCCGCCGAAGAAAACATCATGACCAAGGGCGTGGTGAAGGCGACCGTCCACGTGTCCGACATCGTCGGCGCCCTGCGAGAGATGGCCGGGTACTGGAAGACGTTTCTCCGCTCGACGCTGATCGGATTCTGGATCGGCGTGCTGCCCGGGACCGGCGCGACGCCCGCGTCGTTCGTCGGCTACGGGCTGGCGAAGAAGTTCTCCAAGCACCCCGAGAAATTCGGGACCGGCGATCTGGAAGGCGTGGTGGCGCCGGAGTCGGCCTCCTCCAGCGCGGAGGTGGGGTCGCTGCTGCCGCTGGTGACCTTGGGGATCCCCGGCTCGCCCACCGCGGCGGTCATCCTCGGCGCGCTGATGATCTGGGGCCTGCAGCCCGGTCCGCTCTTGATGATCGATCACCCGGACATCGTCTGGGGCTTCATCGCCAGCATGTACATCGCTGCCACGCTCTCGATGATCCTCAACATGTTCGCCATCCCGCTCTGGACGCAGATCCTCAAGGTCCCTTTCACCGTCCAGGTCCCGCTGATCATCTTCCTCTGCTACATCGGCGGCTATACCGAGAACAACACGCTCTTCACCATGTGGATGGTGCTCGCCTTCGGGCTGGTGGGGTTCCTCTTCAAGAAGCTGGGCTATCCGCTCGCGCCGCTGGTGGTCGCCATCGTGCTGGGCGACGACACCGAGTCGTCCTTCCGGCGCAGCCTCATCCTCTCGCGAGGAAGCCCCTCCATCTTCTTCACCCGTCCGGTCTCGCTGGTCCTCTTGCTTCTCGCACTGGCGCTCTTCCTCTTCCCCGTCTACTCCTCGGCGATGAAGAAGTTCCGCAAACGGCCCACCTCTGGTCCCGGCGTCGCGGCCGGTGCCGTCGGCTCCACCTAGAAGAAGATCCAGGTCATCGCCACGAAGAGCGGCAGCAGGACGACGGCGCTGTAGGCCATGTAGCCGAAGAACCCCGGCATCTGCACGCCGGCCTGTTCGGCGATGGCCTTGACCATGAAGTTGGGGCCGTTGCCGATGTACGTGTTGGCGCCCATCAAGACCGAGCCGACGGAGATGGCGGTAAGCAGCGCCGGGCCGCGCTCTGTGAGCAAGAGCTGGCCCAGGTTCGCTGCGTCCGTTCCCACCGCGCCGCTGGCCGCCGAGGCGAAGGTCAGATAGGTGGGCGCGTTGTCCAGGAACGACGAGAGCGCGCCGCTGGCCCAGAAG
>DASRTX010000105.1:0-3086 GCA_035655715.1 Myxococcales bacterium
CGCCTGGTCGCAGCCCGTCGCGCCCGCCCCGGGGAACGGCAATGGCAACGGCCACGCCGTGGAGACGCCGGCCGGCGGATTCGACCAGGCGCTCCTGCACATCACGCCGGAGCCGGATCGCCTGCGCGAGGAGCAGCAGGAGAAGGTCGCGGAGCTGATCAACGCCTACCGCATCCGCGGCCACCTCTTCGCGCGGCTGGACCCGCTGGGCCTGTTGCAGCCGCCCGCGCCCGAGCTGACGCTGGAGAACTTCGGCCTCTCCGAGGACGACCTCGACAAGACCTTCGCCACCGGCGACTTCGCCAGCTCCGGAGCCGCCGAGCTGACCCTGCGCGAGATCCTCGAGCGCCTGCAGCGCACGTACACCCGCACCATCGGCGTGGAGTTCATGCATGGCGAGGACCCCGCCATCAAGCGCTGGTTACAAGAAAGGATGGAGTCCACCGGCAACGCCGCGCGGCTCTCGCGCGACCAGAAGCTGCGCATCCTGGCGCGCCTCACCGATGCGGAGACACTGGAGACCTTCCTCCACCGGAAGTACATCGGCAAGAAGCGCTTCTCGCTGGAGGGCGCCGAGAGCCTGATCCCGCTTCTCGACTGGCTGATCGACGAGTTCGGCGCCCAGGGCGGCGAGGAGATCGTCCTGGGCATGGCCCACCGCGGCCGGCTCAACGTGCTGGTCAACGTGCTGGGCAAGGGCCTCAACGAGCTCTTCGCCGAGTTCGAGGACACCGAGGTCGAGACCATGCTCGGCCGCGGCGACGTGAAGTACCACCTGGGCTACTCCAGCGACCGACGCATGCCCGATGGCCGCAGCCTGCACCTCTCGCTGGCCTTCAACCCCAGCCACCTGGAGATCGTCGATCCGGTGGTCGAGGGGCGCGTTCGCGCCAAGCAGGACCGGAACATGAACTGGGAAGGCGCGCCTCGGCAGCGCGATCCCGAGCGACGTAAAGTCCTGCCGGTGCTCATCCACGGCGACGCCGCCTTCGCGGGGCAGGGCGTGGTGGCGGAGGTGCTCAACCTCGCCAACCTGGAAGGCTACGCCAGCGGTGGCACCATCCACGTCATCGTCAACAACCAGGTGGGTTTCACCACCAACCCCGAGGACGCGCGCTCCACGCCCTACGCCACCGACATCGCCCGCGCGCTGCGCGCCCCGGTGTTCCACGTCAACGGCGAGGACCCGGAGGCGGTGATCTGGGCGGTGCAGCTGGCCGTGGACTACCGGCAGCGGTTCCGCCAGGACGTGCTCATCGACCTGTACTGCTACCGCAAGTACGGCCACAACGAGGGCGACGAGCCGGCCTTCACCCAGCCGCGCATGTACGAGGTCATCCGCCAGAAGAAGCCGCCGCGCGACGTCTACGCACGCCGGTTGGCGGAGGAGGGCGTGGCCACCGACGGCGAGGCCGACGAGTTGATGCGGGCGCGGATGGAGCGCCTGGAGGCGGAGCTCGAGCGCACCCGCAAGGAAGGCGCGAAGCGCTCCTCCTCGGCCATGGCCGGCCTCTGGTCGAAGTACCGCGGTGGTCCCGACAAGGACACGCCGGAGGTGGCGACCGCCGTGCCCGAGGGGAAGCTGCGCGAGCTTCTGCTCAAGCTCTCGCAGGTGCCGCCGGGGTTCACGCCCAACGACAAGGTGGCGAGGCTCCTGGACGGGCGCCGCAAGCTGGCCGAGGGCGGCTCCTCCGATCCGTTCGACTGGGGCGTGGGCGAGCACCTCGCCTTCGCCACCCTGCTCGACGGCGGGTCGCCCATCCGCTTCTCCGGCCAGGACGCGCGCCGTGGCACCTTCTCGCACCGGCACGCGGTGCTGGCCGACGCCAACGACGGCAAGCGCTACACGCCGCTCGCCCACCTGCGCGAGGGCCAGGGCCAGTTCGACATCTTCGACTCGCCCCTCTCCGAGCAGGGCGTGCTGGGCTTCGACTACGGCTGGTCGCTGGACATGCCGGAGGCGCTCTGCGCCTGGGAGGCCCAGTTCGGCGACTTCGTCAACGGCGCGCAGGTGGTGATCGACCAGTTCGTCTCCTCCGCCGAGGACAAATGGAACCGGCTCTCCGGCATCACGCTGCTCCTGCCGCACGGCTTCGAAGGGCAGGGCCCGGAGCACAGCTCGGCGCGCCTGGAGCGGTTCCTCCAGCTCTGCGCCGAGGACAACATGCAGGTCTGCTATCCGACCACGCCGGCGCAGATCTTCCACCTGTTGCGACGTCAAGTATTGCGGCCGCTGCGCAAGCCGCTGGTGGTGATGACGCCGAAGAGCCTGCTGCGGCACAAGCAGGCCGTCTCCACCCTCGACGACCTCTCCAAGGGCGCCTTCCGCCGCATCGTCTGGGACCACGCGGTGAGCAAGGAGAAGGCAAAGCGCGTCGTCATCTGCACCGGCAAGGTCTATTACGACCTGGCCGCAGCTCGCGAAGCGAAGAAACGCGACGACGTGGCCATCCTGCGCATCGAGCAGCTCTACCCCCTGTCCGACGAGCTCCTCCTCGAGGCGCTCGCGCCGTACAAGGACGCCGAGCTCGTCTGGGTGCAGGAGGAGCCGTTCAACATGGGCGCCTGGTACCACCTCCACGCGCGCTGGCCCGCCGCGCTGGCGAAGCTGTCCTGCGTGAGCCGCCCGGAGAGCGCCAGCCCCGCGACCGGCAGCGAGAAGAGCCACAGGTACGAGCAGCAGCTGCTGACGGACCAGGCTTTCGGCGACGCGCCAGCCCGGAAGGGGTAGGGCCAATCAGGCGCGGATGAGCCCGGAAAGCAGCGCGTAGGCTTTGCGCGCGACCACGGCGCCTTCGCCCGCGACCTCGGCCTTGCAGAGCCCGCCGGCGACAGCGACATCGAATGCAGCCGCGGCTTCACAGACTTCCCCGCGCGCAATCGCAAACACCCGTTTGCGATCAGCGCTTCCGGTGCGCCCAGTCGCCTCCGCGATGTTGAGACAAGCGCTGCTCGCAGCATTGAGCGCCTGATCCCGCAACCTCGGATTGGAAATGTCCGCACCGCGAACAAGCATCAGCAACTCCCGCGCCGCCTGATACGCCCTCAAGCTCTCATGCGGCAAAGTCATCCAGTTCGTCATCGTC
>DASRTX010000106.1:0-2714 GCA_035655715.1 Myxococcales bacterium
GACGATGACGAACTGGATGACTTTGCCGCATGAGAGCTTGAGGGCGTATCAGGCGGCGCGGGAGTTGCTGATGCTTGTTCGCGGTGCGGACATTTCCAATCCGAGGTTGCGGGATCAGGCGCTCAATGCTGCGAGCAGCGCGTGTCTCAACATCGCCGAGGCGACTGGGCGCACCGGAAGCGCTGATCGCAAACGGGTGTTTGCGATTGCGCGCGGGGAAGTCTGTGAAGCCGCGGCTGCATTCGATGTCGCCGTCGCCGGCGCGCTCTGCAAGGCCGAGGTCGCGGGCGAAGGCGCCGTGGTCGCGCGCAAAGCCTACGCGCTGCTTTCCGGGCTCATCCGCGCCTGACGGCGGCGTACCAGGGCGACCACCGCGACGCCCAGCGCAGCGACCAGCGCCGCCGCCGCGGTCGGGTAGCCCCAGGCGACGCCGAAGTTCTTCGGGCCCGCCGGCACGTAGCTGGCGCGGCGCTTGGCTGCGGCCTCGTGATAGGCCAGAAGCTGCGGCACAGGATCCTGCGGGGCGCCCGGGAATCGCTGCTCCCAGGTTCGCACCGCCGTGACTGCGCGGCGAACTCCGCGCAGCTCGATGATGTCGAATTGCTGGATGGCCTGACGGGCTTCCTCGGTGTGCGCAACATACGCGTCGGGATCGTCGCCGTTGGCGCCGTCGTACTCGTGGCCGGAGACTCCGTCGTGGAGGGTCTTCGCGCTGAAACGATAGGTGAGGCGGTAGATCTCCGGGGCCTCGCGGCTGGATCTCTCGATGATGGCGCGGGCCAGGTCCGGGGCATTGGCGATCTCCGGATCTGGCTGGTCCGCTTCCTCCAGGTGCACCTCGGCGAGGTGCTTGGCGAAATAGTCCTCGGAGAGCAGGTGGTGGTTGGAGATCAGGCGGATGCCGATCTCTTCCAGCGAGTGGCGCCTCCCGAGCAGGCCGCCCAGCGTCCGCAGATCGCGCAGCTTCGACTGCACGAACGCGTCGCGGAAGAAATCGTAGATCCCCACCTGGACGGTGTGGATCTGGTTGCACATGTCCTCGAGGTGATGGAACGCTGCCCCGGCAAACGTCGCCTGCAGCCACCTCGCCGAGGGCAGTCCGCTCTGCGCGGCCAGCCCGGCGAGGTCCGAGTAGATCTGCACGAACTCCACGCCGTACGCGTGCGCCGTCGGCGGCACCGCGAAGCGCCAGGGCTCCTTCTTCAACACGTCGCTGTCGTCGCTCAAGGGACCATCCACCAGCGCGTAGTGCGCGTGGCCCTGGCTGGAGGTGCCGGTCAGGCTGCCGAAGTCCAGGGTGGCCGGATCGTAGGGCATCGGCGTGCCGTCGGCGGCCTTCACCACCTCGTGCGTCCGCGGGTCGCGCAGGTAGCGGTGGCGGTTGCGCTCGTCGTCGTCGGGCCAGCGGCTCGCCACCTGGAGCAGCTTGCCGCGTGGCATGGGCACAGCGTCGTCGGGGGTGCGATCGAAGCCGTGCACGCGGGCCGCAGGATCGAGCATGAGGAACTGCTTGAACTCCCAGGCGGTGAACGACTCCACGTCGGGGTAGCGGTGCGCGAAGGCCGCATGCTCGATGGCGCGCTGCCAGAACAGCACTCGGAAGGCGTCCAGATCGGCCTGCGAGGGAGGCTGCAGCACCGTCTCGTCGCGGATAGCGCGCCCGGTGATCATCGCGTGCACCGCCTCGTTGTAGGCGAGCGCCGGGGTCGAGAGCAGCGCGAGGGCGAGCAGAAAGCCCTTCATCGGAGGGAATCGATCAGCGCACGCAGGCGCGGAACGCCGGACGCGCTCTGCGCGCCGTACCAGGAGAAGTCCCGGCCTCCACAGCGCACGATCTTCACCCCGGACGGCAGCGCCGAGCGGAAGATCGAGGCATCGGCCTCGCTGAAGGGATGGGGCTCGTCCGGCAAGAGGACGATCTCCGGCGCCCGCTCTCGCACCTCGTCCATGGAGACGCGCGGATAGCGCGTGTCGCGGGTGCCCACCGGCCGCGGCACGGCCTGGCCCTGGTCGGCCGCCAAGGGGTAGAGGCGCTGGCGATCGCCGAAGACGTTCCCGGCGCCGCCGAGGCGCAGCGCATCGCTGACGAAGGTCTGCGCGTTGACGGTCATCAGCGGCTCCATCCAGATGGGCACGAAAGCGCGCAGGGCGCGATTGCGGCGCGCCGCCTCTTCGGCCTCGCGCACCGCTGCGTAGCCCTGCCGCAGCAGCTCCCGCACATCCGCGTCCAGCACCTTGGCCAGCCTGGCCAGATGGCTGAGACCCTCCGCCACCGTCTTGGGAAACGAGACCAGCACTGGCAGTCCCAGCTGCGCCAGCGACTCCAAGTGCTGGCGTGAGTTCTCCTCCTGGTTGGCGAGGATCAGGTCGGGGGACAGCCGCGCTACCGCTTCGACGTCCACGTCCTTGGTGCCCCCCACCACCGGAATGCTCTCCGGCGCATCGCAATAGCGCGTGCGCCCCACCAGCCGCGACAAGGCGCCGAGCGCCGCCACGTTCAGCGTGTCGCTGGGAACCAGGGAGACGATCCGCTGTGGCGGACGCAGGAAGATCAGCTCGCGCTGGCGGTCGTCGAAAATGCGGAGGGCCGGCATCCGGCGCGCAGCTTAGACGCGACCGCGCGTTCGATCTATAGAGCCCGTATGCGCGCCATCGTAGTGAGGCAGCCCGGCGGTCCCGAGGCCATGGAGCTCGCCGAAGTTCCCGATCCGCAA
>DASRTX010000107.1:0-11315 GCA_035655715.1 Myxococcales bacterium
ACCAGCCCAACACCTGGCGATTGGCGCAGGAGCTGGGCGTGCAGCTGCAGCTTTCCGGGCACACCCACGGCGGCCAGCTGGCGCTGCTCTGGCTGCACCGCTCGCTGTCGCTGGCGCGCTTCATCACGCCGTTCGTGGCAGGGCTCTACCGCGCGGGCTGCAGCTATCTCTACGTGAACCGCGGCGCGGGGTCGGTGATGCCGATGGTCCGCATCGGGGCCCGCCCCGAAGTCACCGAGCTGACGCTGATGCCGCCCGACGAAGTCGCCGACGACCTGGCCTTCGCCGCGCCCTGAAAAGCCGTGCTCGTTCCGGTGCGTGAATGGGTGCTCGATGTCGAGCTCGAGCACGTGCACGTCCACGCGAGATAGAGTGTCGGAGCGATGCGGATCCATCTCTTCGATCTCACAGACCCGGCTCGGCAGGCGGACGAGAAGCTCGTGGCGATGGAGCCGCGCGCGCGCGACGAGCTGGCGCGGGAGGCGCAGCGCAAGGCTTCGGCGTTGGGGTTGATGCGGGGGCCGACGCCGATTCCGCTGGTGCTCTCGCCCTGCTCCTTGCCGGGCGAGGAGCTCTCTGCGCTGGGGCGCGGCGCGCGTCTGATCACCAGTGCGTTGGTGAAGGTGGCACGCGAGTTGATCGAGCGGCGGCCGGAGAAGGCCCGCCTGCTCTTCCATCATCTCTCGCCGCTGGAGAGGGAGGCGCTGGCCCGACGCTGGCGCGAGGCGGAGGAGCTGCTCCACTCCCGGATCGACTGGTTCGTCGATGCCCAGGGCAGCGTGCGTGCGTTGGAGGTCAACGCCACCATCCCCGCCATGCAGGTGTACTCGGACGCGGCCGCCGCCGGCTGGGTGCAGGCCGTCGCGCCGGCCAAGACCTCAGCCCTCGCGAGCAACCCCAGCAACTCGCGCTGGCTGCTGGAGGCGCTGCTGGCGGCGGCGGGGCGGCGTCCGAGGCCGTGGCGGGTGCAGATCCTCCACCGCGAAGGCGATCCCCAGGTCACCGAGTTGCGCGCGCTGGCGCAGATGCTCCGCGAGCGCGGCATGGAGGCGCGCACCTGCACGCCCGACGAGGTCGAGCTCGACGGCGATCCGCGCGGGGTCATCTACCGTCACCTCTTTGCGCGCCATGTCGACCCCGGCTCTCCGCTGGGCGACGCCTTCCTCGACCCGGAGCGGCACGGGATGTGGAACCGCGTCGACGGGTGGCTGGAGACGAAGGGGCTCTTCGCCGAGCTGTCGGTGCAGGCGCGGGAACCGATCCTCACCGCCGAGGAGCAGGCGGCGGTCGCGGATCTCGTGCCCTGGACGCGGCTGCTCGACGACATCGACGATGCGGCGCTGGGCAACGGCGATCGGTTCGTGCTGAAGAAGTCCCACGACTACGGCGGCAAGAGCGTCGTCATCGGGCGCGAGGCGGGGCCGGCGGCCTTCGCGCAAGCGCTCGCACGGGCGCGGGCCGACGAGGCGGGGAGCTGGGTGGCCCAGGAGCTGGTGGACGCGCCGGCCATCGAGCGCTTCCTCTGCGTGGAGGTGGGCGCGCGCCGGATGTCGCTGCACCTCGACATCAGCACGTACGCGTCGCTGATCCCGGGAGTGCCGGAGGGCGGCGGCGTGTGCCGCGCGGCTCCGGGGCGCGTGGTCAACATCGTGGGGGGCGGAGGCGTGGCGCCGCTCTTCGCCGACGAGGTGCTGGCCGACCTGCTATGACTGCTTTCGCTCTCGCGAGCGCCGCTGGGCAATCTCCTCGAGGAAGCCTACGGCGAGGTGGTGGCGCAGCAGATCGATGCAGGGATAATCGGGAGCGTGGCAGAACTGATCGTGGAACCCGCAGAGCCGGCCGTGACGGTCGCGGCAGAACGCGTCGTAGCCTCCTTCGTCGCAGGGATCGTCGATGAAGGCGGCCACCTTCGCGGTTCGCTCCGCGGTCAGGAGCGGTCCGTCGTCGTTGGCGGCGGGGTCCGTCTCTGTGAGCACCTTTTCCGCCATCCGGGCCTCCAACGTCGCGCAGGAGTCTAAACAGCATGAGCCCGCAGGTCACGTTCAAGAGCAGCGAGGACAAGGTTCCCCAAGAGGGCGCGCTGGTCGATTCGGCGGGGCGTACGGTGGGGACGGCACCGCGGCTGTGTGACGCGGTGCGGCCTCCCTACACGCCCAGCCATGGAGATCCGCCGTCGACCATGCCGCAGGCTCCTGTCGGCCTCGAGGATCTCGGCGTCGCCGCGGCCCTGCGCGTGGTGGGGCCCGACCGGGAGAAGTGGCTGCAGGGGATGCAGAGCGGCGATCTGGCGGCCGCTCCGTACGGCGGCGCGGTGCCCGGTGCCTTCCTGGGGGGAAAAGGGCGGCTCGTCGCCGTCGGCCTGCTCTGGCGGCGTCGCGACGAAGTGATCGTCACCACCGAGCCGCATCGGCTGGAGGCGCTTCGCGCGCACCTCGACGCGCTCTTGATCATGGAGGACTGCGAGCTTCAGCAAGCGCCCGGGTTGCGCCGGCTGCGTTGGTGGCCCGGCGACGCGCCGCCGCGCGACGTGCCGCCGCAGATCACCGGCATCCGCGAGCCGCTGGGCTTCGAGCTGCTGCTCCCGGAGGCCGAGGCGCAGTCGCTGCTGGAGACGCTGCGCGATCGCCCGCGGCCCGATCTGGCGGAGGCCTTCCGCATCGCCGTGGGCGAACCCAGGTGGGGCGCCGAGCTGGGCGAGGAGACCACGCCCATCGAGGCCGGTCTCGACCGCATGCTCTCGTTCGCGAAGGGGTGTTACGTGGGCCAGGAGGTTGTGGCCATGGCCACGTACCGCGGCCGCGTGGCGTGGAATCTGGTCCGCCTGGAGGTGACGGGCGCGGCACCGGCGCCCGGGACCAGCCTGGGCGAGGGCGGCAAGGGGCGCATCACCTCGGCCACGCAGGTGGGCGGCGGCGCGCTGTTGTTGGGCTACGTGCACAAGGAGCTCATCGTTCCGGGTTCCGCGGTGGCGCTCCCGGACGGACGCGCCGCGCGCGTCCTGGGCCTTCCCTACGGTTCGCTTCCTGGCGCGGGGGTGTGCGCATGAAGATCCTGGCCGCAATCCACGATCTGATGTTTTCCTCCAAGGTGCACGCCGCCGCGCAGGGGCGGCCCATCACCTGGCTCAAGCGGGGCACCAAGGTGGTGGAGGAGGTGGCTCGCGAGAAGCCGGACGTGCTTCTCATCGACCTGGGCTCGCCGCAGCTCGACGCCGTCAACTCCATCCGCGAGATCAAGCAGGGCGGCGGCCCGACGGTGATCGCGTACGTGGATCACACGCGCGAGGACCTGATCGAGGCGGCGCGCGCGGCGGGCTGCGATCACGTGATGAGCAAGGGCGAGTTCGCGCGCAGGCTGCCCGAGCTGCTGGCCGGGATCTAGAACACCGCGGCGAGGGCGCGGGGCCCCTGGTCGTCGGGAATTTCCGGGCCCGCGAGGACCAGCCCTCAGTACTTGTAGAACCCCTCGCCGCTCTTCTTGCCGAGCTTGCCTGCCCGCACCATGCGCCGCAGCAGCTGCGGCGGCCGGAAGCGCTCGCCCAGCTCGGAGGTGAGATGCTCGGCGATGGCGAGGCGCACGTCCAACCCCACCTGGTCGGTGAGCCGGAGCGGGCCCATCGGGTGGCCGTAGCCCAGCTCGATGGCGCGGTCGATCTCCTCGGCGGAGGCCACGCCCTCCTCGAGCATGCGGATGGCTTCCATCGCCAGCGCGATGCCCAGGCGGCTGGTGGCGAAGCCGGGTGCGTCGCGCACAACCACCACCTCTTTGCCCAGGCGGGCGCCCACGGCGCGGGCAGCGGTCACCACCATGGGATGCGTGCGCTCGCCCTGCACGATCTCCAGCAGCTTCATCGCCGGCACCGGGTTGAAGAAGTGGAGGCCGATGACGCGCTCCGGCCCCCGCGCGGCCGCGGCGATGGCGGTGATGGGCAGCGACGAGGTGTTGGTGGCGAGGATGGCCTCGGCGCGCGCCGCCTTGGACAGCCTGCCGAAGAGCTCCTTCTTGAGCTGCAGATCCTCCGGCGCCGCCTCGACGATCAGGTCGGCCTCTGCCGCCTCCGCCTCCAGATCCGCCGCCGCGGTCAGGCGCCCCAGCGCCTCGTCGCGCTCCTGCGCGGTGCAGCGGCCCTTCTCCACGGCGCGGGCGAGCGAATCGCGGATGCGCTCCAGCGACTTCTGCGCCGCGCCTGCTGCGGCGTCGTAGACCGCGGTGCGGTAGCCAGCGCGCGCCGCCACCTGCGCGATGCCGGTGCCCATGGTTCCCGCCCCCACCACAAGGAGCCGCTGCACCTCGATGGCCATCATACGTTCCCGAAGTAGATGCCGCGCTTCTCTTGCTGCGCCCGGTCCAGCACCTTGGCGAGCTGGTAGAATACTTCCGCCCAGACTTCGCCCAGCCCGGGCTCGCGGCCCAGCCGAGCGCGCGCGGCGGCGATCATCGCCTCCATGTCCTCGGCGCTGGCGAAGGCGCCGCCGCCCTGCTTCATCGCCTCCGCCGGCTTGCCGTCCAGCTCGGAGCGGGCGACCTCCAGCGAGGCACGCAGATCCTCGGCCTCCTGCGTGCTCAACGGGCGCTCGTTGATCAGCTGCTCGAGGACCGGCTCGATGGCCTTCTTGCCGCGCGGGCAGTGGTGCCGCACCTGATAGAGGAAGATGGCCCAGTCGCCGCGCGAGCAGACGCGCTCGGCGGCTTCCCAGGGATGGTCGCGCAGCCAGCGCTCCCAGTCCGCATCGCTCCACTTCGCGAAGCCGTCGGGCGGGGCGACGCTGAGGAAGACGGACACGCCGATCGCTCTAGCACGACTTGGAGGCGGCTACACCTTAGTGCAGGGCAAAGCGGCAGGTGGAGGCGCCGCCGTCCTGCACGCGGAGCACGCGGGTCAGGCCCGGCGCAACCACCGCATACTCGCCCGGCTTGAGCGGCGGCAGCTGGCACTGGATGACGCGCTGGATGCAGCCCAGGTCCACGCACTCCTGGGTGAGGATCTCCTGGCAGATCTCCTGCTCCACATCCAGCACCACCTCCGCGTTGCGCATCAGCGCCGTGCAGCTGGGCACGCCGGAGCAGCCGCGGCCGCACAGCTCTCGCACCTCGATCACCATGCTGAGGTCCGGCGCGGCGCTGGAGGGCAGGCACAGCTCGCTCAGGTTGGCGGCGCCCGTCTCGCACTGGGAATCGCTGCAGGCGGCGGCGGCGAGGGCGGCAAGTAGAGCCAGGCGGCGGAGCATCGGAGCTTCCTTATAACGAGGCGAGCAGGCGCGAAAGGTAGAAGAGCACGTCGAGCGCAACCAGGGACAGTGCGCCGGCTGCCGCGACTCCCAGGCCCCCTTGCGGCGGCAGCAGGCGGGCCAGCGCGGCCGCGGCGATGCCCGCGGCGGAGGCCAGGGCCAGATCCCCGGGGTACCGCATGGCGACGCCCGACACCGCCCGCGCGAAGAAGAGCTCGCGCGAGAGCGGATCGTAGACGGGGACCGGGAGCTGCAACGTCCCGGAGATCAGGTAGGCGGCCGCGAAGGCCGCGATGCCGGCGAGCGCGGTCCGCATCAGAGGGGATGCCGCGCGGTGACGTAGAGCCCGATCACGGCGGCGGTCCAGAGGAAGGCGGCGCCCGTGCAGGAGACAGCCGCCAGCGGCCAGCGCGGCTCTTCGTTCCGGCGGCCGGCGAGGGCGGCGCCGATCACCAGTGGCAGGGCCAGCGCGGCGAGGTGCTCCTTGAAGTCGAAGAGCTGCGCCAGGACGGGAGCGTTCAGGTCGAAGTCTGCCGCCCGCACCTGGACGCGATAGGCCGGGTAGATGGCGAGGCCGCAGGCCGCCTCGAGGAGGACCGCCGCCGGCGCGATCCAGCCGAGGCGCCGCAGCGCCCGATCCTGGGCGCGCCCCAGGGCCGCCAGCACCGCGTGGACCGCGTGGTGCGTGGCCGCGAAGAGCGCGGTGAAGCCCAGGACGGCGTGCCAGATCAACAGCGCGCGATCGCTCACGTGGCCAGCACCGGCAGGGCCCGCCGCGCGCGATGTTCCTGCACCCGCGGGCAGCCCGGGTCGGGACTGCCTACCGCGCGGCAGCCCCCGCGGCACAGGGCGAGATATTCGCAGGACGCGCACGGCTCGGGTGCGCGCGCCGGGTAGCCGCGGACCTCGGCGAATCCAGAGGGCCACGCGGCGGCCATCGCGCCCGGGATGCGCGCGTCGGCGGCGGCGGTGGAGAGGAAGGAGCAGCCGGTGAAGGCTCCTTCGGGCTGCACCGCGGCCAGCACGTCGCCGGCGACGCAGCCCTGGACGCCGAAGAAGGCGGCCACCTCTTTCGAAGGCCGGTGCCAGAACACCATCG
The DNA here is from genome assembly GCA_035655715.1 of Myxococcales bacterium. Classification (GTDB taxonomy): domain Bacteria; phylum Myxococcota; class Myxococcia; order Myxococcales; family 40CM-4-68-19; genus 40CM-4-68-19. Next base: position 6,328 of record DASRTX010000107.1, read on the forward strand.
GCGCGAACGAGCAGTCGAGCTTGACGCGGATGCGGTGGCGGAAGACCAGCCGCCGCGCCATGGGGAAGAGCGCGCGGCACTGCGCGGGCGTCAGCTCCTCGTCCAGGCCGCGCCCGCGGCCCACCGGCTTGAAGCGCAGCAGCTCCAGCTCGTTGAGGCGCAGGCGCTTCACCAGGCGGGCCACCTCCGGAACGTGGTCGAACGAGCTGCGGCTCACCACGCAGTTGACGCCGACCTCCGGTTTGACCGCGCGCAGCAGGCGGAGGGCACGCTCGGCATGGCGGAAGCCGTCGAAACCGCGCGCCTGCGCGTACGCCGGTCCCACTCCGTCGACGCTGACGTTGATCTGGCCGAAGACGGCGCAGCGGCGGGCGGCGTCGGCGTCGAGGCCCAGTCCGCTGGTGGTGAGGTTGGGCGTGATGCCCACCGCGCGGGCGTGCTCCGCCACCGCGAACAGGTAGTCCAGCTCCAGCGCCTCGCCGCCGCCGAGCGCGACATGGAAGACGCCCATGGCGGCGAGCTGGTCGAGGATGCGGCGCGCCTCCTCGAGCGACAGCGCCGCGCCGTCGGGCGTGGCGTCCACGTAGCAACCGCGACAGCCCGCGGCACAGCGGCGGGAGAGGACGACGTGCACCTCCCGCGGCGCGCTGAGCGGGCCGTCCTCCGCCAGCTGCCAGAGCGGCGAGTCGCGATAGCCCAGCTCGCGCATCATCTGCCGATCCACGTGCAAGAGTGCGCGCGGGCGCTCGATCTCGACGATGCCGCCGAACCGTTCAGCGCGGGCGCGAAGCACCTTCACCGCTGTGGATTCCGGCGCAGCAGCGCTCCCAGCAAGAGGGCCAGGGTAGAGGCGAGCAGCGACCCGAAGAGCAGGAAGGTGACGTCCACGCCCAGCGAGCTGGAGTTCGGGTTGCAGCCGAAAGTGGCCTGGAGGACGCGGCCCCGGCGGAGCTTCATCCCTCCATGCTACTTCGTCCGCGCACCCGCGGCGTGCGGATGATCGCCGCCATGGCCGCCACCTGACGGTGCGGCGTGCGGCGCGGCGCCGGCGGGAGGAGCCGCGTGTGGGGCCCCTCCGGGCGGCGTTGCGTGCGGAGCGCCACCTTGCGGTGCGCCGTGCGGCCAGTAGCCGCTCGCGGCCCCGGGGCGGGGGCTGTATCCGCCGCGCGGTGTGGGTCGGCCGACGTCACCTCTCGCGCGCGGCTGAAGCGGAGACTGCATGCCGGCGCGGGACGGCGCTGATGTCGTGGTCGGCCGGGCGCGCACCACCGAGGCCGCGGCCACCGGGCGCACCGGCTGGCCGGTCGCGCGCGAGACGGAGGCGACGGGCGGACCGAATGCGCCGGAGCGAGCGACGGTGGCGTGTGGGCCCGTCAGCGGCTGCGTCGAGGGAATCACGCCCGCTGTTCGCTGGGCGGGCACCGCCACGGCGGTGATGGGGCGCGTGAAGTGCTGTTCCGGGACCGCCACCCATGCGGGATGCCGGTAGCCGAAGACGACGCCGCGAGGACCGAGCGGGCACCAGGCGGCGTACCCGCCTCCATAGCGCCAGCTCACCCAGGCAGGAGCCCAGACGGTGCCGGGGATCCAGTACCAGCCCACGCCGACACCAAAATTCCAGCGGCCGTAATGGTAGGCCGCCCAACCCCAGGGGTCGTCGGAAACGAACGTCCAGCCCCAGTCGGTGAGCACCCAGCGGCCGTAGTAGTAGGGCCGCCAACCGTAGTTCACCGCGGGAACCCAGACGTGCCCGTACGGCGCGACATAGGTCCAACTGCCATAAGGAGAAAGCCGGTCGTAGAAGACGGCGTCGCTGGACACGTCGGTGCCGGCAGGAGGGGCGGGCTGCGCGTAGTCGTAGCTCGAGTCCGGCGAGACGCCCGTATCGGCGGTCATCGGCGGCGGCGGTGGACTCTCCACCGGCGGCCCGTCGCGGACCTGCCCCTGCTCGACGATGCAGCCCGCCGCGAGCGCGGCGAGCGAAAGGATCACGATGTTGCGGAAGCGGCGCATGGGTCTCCTCGCGTGCTTGGACGTGCGTTCAGCGCCTCCGATTCAAGGACCTCCGGAATTGTACGGCAGCCACAGGCCGATGGCTTGCGCGTCCGCAAAGGGGGCAAACAAGCGAACGGTTCGCTTGTTCAGTGCCGATAGGCGTGGGCGATGGGAAAGCGCCACCCCTCGCCAAAGGCGCGCGCCGTGACGCGCAGCGCCGGGGCTGCCTGCCGCCGCTTGTATTCGCTCTGCACCACCAGCTTGAGCACGCGCCGCACCAGGTCCTCGGAGAAGCCGCGCTCGATCAGCCGCCGCGCCCCCAGATGCTCCTCGACGTGGGCGCGCAGCACCTGGTCCAGGTCTTCGTAGGGCGGCAGCGTGTCCTGGTCGGTCTGGTTCTCGCGCAGCTCGGCGGTAGGCGGCCGGTCGAGGATGCGGGGGGGGATGACCTCGCGCTCGCGGTTGAACCAGCGCGACAGCGCGTAGACCGCCGTCTTGGAGAGGTCGCCGATGGCGGCGAGCCCGCCGGCCATGTCGCCGTAGAGGGTGCAGAAGCCGGTGGCCAGCTCGCTCTTGTTGCCTGTGGAGAGGAGCAGCGCGCCGGTCTTGTTGGAGAACGCCATCAAGAGCGTGCCGCGGATGCGCGCTTGCAGGTTCTCCTCGGTGACGTCCGGCTGGCGGCCGGCGAACAGGGGAGCCAGCGCCGTAAGGTAGCTCTGGAAGATGCCCTCGATGGCGATGGTATGGAAGCTCACGCCCAGGCGCTTTGCCAGCGTCTCCGCGTCCTCGTTGCTCATCGAGGCCGTGTAGCGGGAGGGCATGGCGATGGTAGTGACGTTCTGCGCCCCGAGGGCGCGCGCGGCCAGCACCGCGGTGAGCGCCGAGTCGATGCCCCCGGAGAGCCCAAGCACCGCGCTGCGGAAGCCCGTCTTCAGCGTGTAGTCGCGGATGCCGAGCGTCAGCGCCTCGGCCAGCTCGCTGCAGGCGTCGTCGGTATAGTCGCTCTCCATCTCCGCCAGCGAGGCCAGCGATTCCGCGGGCGGCTCCGCGGCGCGGCCTACGCCGGTCCGCGCGCCCACGGTCCTCGCGCCGTGCGGCCGCGCTTCCAGGTTCGCGACCACCAGATCCTCGCGGAACGCCGCCGCCTCGCGCTGCACCTCGCCGTCGGCGCGGACCAGGAGCGACAGACCGTCGAAGACGAGCGAGTCGTTGCCGCCCACCAGGTTGCACATGGCGATGGGCAGGCCGTGCCGGCGGGCGGCGGCTCCCAGCATCCGGCGGCGGATCTCGGGCTTGCCCACCGCGTACGGCGAGGCGGAGATGTTGACGATCATCTCCGCGCCGCGTGCCACCAGCTCCTCGATGGGGTCGCGCGGATAGCGGGGCTGCTTCCAGAACTGCTTGTCGTTCCAGAGATCCTCGCAGATGGAGACGCCCAGCTTGACGCCGGCCACCTCCACCAGCGGGCCCGCTTCGGGCGAGGGATCGAAGTAGCGCCCCTCGTCGAAGACGTCGTAGGTGGGGAGCAGGCACTTGCGCACGACGGCCGCGACCCGACCTCCCTGCAGCAGCGCGGCGGCGTTGAACAGGCCGGCGCCGGGTCCGCGGTGCCGCTCCGGGAAACCCACCAGCGCTGACACGCGCTGGAAGATTTCGTTGCGCGCCAGCTCCTCCAGCACCGCGCGGCAGCGGTCGACGAACTCGCCCAGCTCGAGCAGATCCTTGGGCGGGTAGCCGCACAGGGTCAGCTCGGGAAAGAGGACCAGCTGCGCCCCGCCGTCCGCCGCCTTCTTCGTCTCCTCCACCACCCGCGCGGCGTTGCGCTCGAACGCGCCCACGGTGGTGTCGATCTGAGCCAGCGCGATGTTCACGGTGGCTGGGTAACGTTCCCGCAGGCTGGCGTCAATCAGCGGCCGCCGACCTGTACGGTACCGGTCCGCTGCAGCTTGCCCCAGCCCACGGCGAATCCGGCCAGCGCGTTCCACAGGCTGCGCACCAGCGCGACCCAGAGGAGCTGACGGTAGACGATGCGTTGCACGAAGAGGCCCGCCAGCAGCCCGAGGTCCTCGCCTTCCAGCAGCACCGCCACCGCCGAGAGGATGAGGTCGAGGGCGAAGAAGAGGAGGTAGTAGCCCGCCGTCGCCAGCGCCTGTCCACGCACGAGCGAGACGAGGAGCAGCACGTCCACGGCCGGCGCGATCAGCGGCACGACGAACTGGTACACGGCGAAGGTGGGAAGGATGAGCCAGCCCAGCACGCCGCCGCCGCGGCGGAAGAGCCGGGCCTTGTGCTTCCAGCAGGCCTGGAGCACGCCGTAGGTCCAGCGGAACCGCTGCTTGAGCAGCGCCTTCGCCGTCTCCGGCGCCTCGGTGTAGGCCAAGGCGTGCTCGGCGTAGACGACGCGGAAGCCTCGCGCGATCAGCCGCAAGGTGAGGTCGGTGTCCTCGGCCAGCGTGTCCTCGTGGAACCCGCCGGCATCGAGCATGGCGTCGCGGCGCCAGGCGCCGACCGCCCCCGGCACCACCGGCACCGCGCCCGCCAGGTGCCAGGCGCGCCGCTCCAGATTTTGCGCCGTGACGTACTCCAGCGCCTGCCATCGCGTCAGCCGGTTCACCCGGTTGCCCACCTTGGCGTTGCCCGCCACCGCCCCAATGCGCGGGTCGCTGAAAGGCGCGGTCAGCTGCGCCACGGTATCGGTGGCGAACAGCGTGTCGCTGTCGAGCGCGACCACCACTTCGCCGCGGGCTTCGGCAAAGCCCAGGTTCAGGGCGGAGGCCTTGCCGCCGTTGGGTTTGCCGAAGATGCGCACCCGCGCGTTGCCCCCGAAGGCCTCGCGCAGCACCGCCAGCGTGCGATCCTTCGAGCCGTCGTCGACGCAGACCACCTCGAGAACCGGCGGCCGTTGCGCGAGCAGCGTCTGGACCGTCCGGGCGATGACCTGCTCTTCGTTGTAAGCCGGCACTACCACCGTCACGGTTCCGCGGTACGGCCGG
>DASRTX010000108.1:0-2070 GCA_035655715.1 Myxococcales bacterium
GCAGTCCGCAGCGCCCGCAGATCAGGAGACCGGAAAGCAGGGCGGCGCCGGCCCGCACCGGACCTTTCCGACGGGTCGCGTTGGCGCGCAGTTGCGCCTGGTTCTCCAGGTATTGCTGCCAGCTGATATAGGCCGGCACACGGTCGCGCAGGACCACGCGCGCATTCTCGAGGTCTGGGGGTCTGCGACCCGTCCGTGGATGTCCCGGCCGCTGGCGGCGCCGATCCGTCGGGCGAAGACCGTAGACATAAGCTCCGGCGTAAAGCGGGTTCACAAGCAGGCCGTACAGCGACGGACGATTGGGGCGATGCCACTCGAGCTCTCCCTTCGCCGCGCCGCTGCGCGCCCGCACCGGCAGTCTGATGTCGTTTGCCGCCAGATGGCGCAAAACTCTGCCAATGGTGCGATGCCGGCCGTAGAGATCGAAGACGAGGCGGATCGTCCCTTGCGCCTGCTCGTCCGGATCCAGGACGATCTCGCCGGAGGTGCGGCGCACATAGCCCATCGGCACCGCCTTGCCGAGCTCGCCGCGTTCCGCCTTGGCCATCCGCCCTTCGAGCATCCGCGCCTTGAGGACGTGCAGTTCGGCTTCGGACATGGTTCCCTTCAGCCCGAGCAGCAGGCGATCGTTGTAATGAGCCGGATCATACGATCCATCATGTTGATGCCCTCATTGGTTTGCGCTCGGTGCAAAGTCGAGGTGATGAGCCTTGCCAGACTTCAGTCTTTGGAGAGCGGCCCTGCTGTCCTCGGTATCGGGGAACAGGTAACGCTTGGCTGCGACATCGCGGCGGATGGCAATCGTCCCATCGCGGATGCGCCGGTCAATCCAAGAGCGCGACACTTGCAGCTGTCTGGCCAGCTCGGCGATCGTCAGCCACCCGGGGAGGTGGCGGGGGCGTGTCCGACTGGCGCCTCGCAGCACGCGGTGGCGCTGTCGAACGATCTGTACCGTACGCACCGGGACGTAGCTGCATCGGGCCGAGCGATGGCCTTCACGGGTCAGCAGGTCGGCGATCGCTGCGTCGGCGACACCCTGTCGAGCCAACTCCAGCAGCCGGGCCTGCATCTCGGCGCCGCGGGAGAGGGCATGGAGGGCATGCACCGCGGGCTCGATTTGCAACTCGGAGACCTCACCACCCCGCCAGACAATACGCACAGCGATGCGGTCCGGCGCCAGGCGGTGCAGCACGACCTTGTCGATCAGGCAGCGCAGCAGGGCCTTCTTATGCGCCCGGGTCGCGCCGGGCTGTCGCCAGAGGGTGGGCAGCTGTGGGCCGAGGGCGAGGAAGTCGTCCCGCTCCTCGGATGTCAGCACCTCCGGTAAGGCACGCGCTGCTCGGCGATGGGCGAGCGTTGCCTCGGCCCGGCGGAGCTCACGCAGCGCCACCTCCCACCGATGCTCCAACTCTGCCGCGACCAGGCGATTGTCGGGATCGACCCGGGTGAACTGCCGCTCCGCCAGGAGTGCCTGGTAGCGTAGTCGCTCGACCTGCTGCACCTCGGCCCGGTCGAGGGCTTCCTCCGCTTGCCGCCGAGCGTCGCGGGCACGCTCCCAGGTCTCCAGTTCGGCCGGCCCGGCCGCGGCGAAGAACGCGGCCACCACGCGCGCATCGATCGGGTCGGCGGGTAGGTGCTGACATAGCGGCCCGCCCTGGCTCCGCTGCAGGAAGTTGCAGACGTAGCGGGTGCCGCTCTTGTATTCCACCGTCATCTTGTGGCCGCACCGGCCGCACCAGAGGCTGCCCTGCAGCAGCGCCGCGCCTTCGCGCGGCACGCCGCGCGTCTGATTGCGCGCATACTCCGCGTGGTTGTCGCGCAGCATCGCCTGGATCCGCTCGAAGTCCTCCCACCCGACATAAGCAGGATACCGGTCCTTCACGACGATTTTCCACTCCGCCATTGAACAGCGGGCGGTGATAAGCTTGCCGCTGGCGTAGGTCGCGCGGCAGGAGTGGGTCCGGCCGTAGACGAAGGCGCCGGCGTACGCCGGATTTTTCAGGACAGCCGAGATCATGCCGTTGGTTGGCGTCCGCCAGATTACCTCGCCGAACCGGTCGCGCCGCGGCA
>DASRTX010000109.1:0-2138 GCA_035655715.1 Myxococcales bacterium
AGCAGATCGTCGACGATGCGCACCATGTGACGCGCCTGCCGCTCGATGATGGCGAGCTGGCGGTCGGCGGAGCCGCGGTCGCGCTTCATCACCTCCAGCGCGGTCACCACCGGCGCCAGCGGATTGCGCAACTCGTGGCCCAGCACCGCGAGGAACTCGTCCTTGCGCCGATCGGATTCCTGGAGGTCGCGCAGCAGCCGCGCGTTGTCCAGGGCGATCGACGCCTGCGCGGCGATGCCCGCCGCCAGCCGCTCGTGCTGGACGGTGAAGTGCGCGGCCTCCGCGTGGATGAAGGCGAGCGCGCCGAGGAGCTGCCCGGTGCGCGAGGAGATGGGGACGGTGAGCAGGCTGCGGAAGGGCGCGCCGGCCAGCCCGCCGGGATCGTCGCGCTGCACGTCGTCCGTCCGCACCGGCCCGGCAGGATTGCAGGCCGCCTGGAGCTTGCGCAGGTCGACGGCGCCCGGCCGCGCGTCGCCGGAAGTGGCCAGCAGCCGCAGCTCGGGCCCCGAGTCGAACATGGCGCCGAAGTGGGCGGTGGTCAGGGCGGTGGCCTCGTCGCAGATCAGCTGCGCCAACCGGTCCGGATCCAGCTCGGCGGCGAGGGAGATGCCCAGGCGACGCAGGATCGAATTGATCCGTCCCTCCTCCCGCAGCCGCTCCTCGTAGCGGCGCTGTTCGTGTAGCGAACGCTGCAGGTCGATCAGCGCGCTCTCCGCGCCGCGCCTCGCCCGCGCCTCGCGCACCGAGAGGAAGAAGATGGCGGCGGAAAGCAGGACGCCTGCCAGGAGCGCCAGCGCGGGGAGCAACAAGGAGCTGGACGTCAGCACGGGCAGCGCGGTGAAGAGCAGCGTCCATTCGTGGCCGCCGAAGAGCAGTTGGCTCGTCTCCTGGAGCGACTGGTCGGGCGCGGCGCGAGTGGGGCGGTCGTGCAGCAGGGCGGCAGGATCGACGGAGGCGCCGTCATAGACCTGGATGTCCACCAGCGCCTCGGCGTCGTCGCCGAAGATGCCGCGGAAGAGATCGTCGGCACGGAACGGCGCGTACGACCAGCCCACCAGCTGCTCGCGCCGTTTCTCCACCGTGGGCGGTACTTCGCCGCCCTGGTACACGGGCATGTAGACGAGGAACCCCGCCTGGCGCTCGCCGTCGATCTCCTGCACGAGGGAGACCTTGCCGGAGAGCGCCTCATGGCCGGTGTCCCGCGCGCGCTCCATCGCTTCCCGCCGGACTGCCTCGGAGCTCATGTCGAAGCCGATGGCGGCGCGGTTGCGGCGTTCGACCGGCTCCAGCAGGACAATGGCGGTCCGCTCCGGGCCGCTCGCAGCCGGCCAGATGCGCAGCCCGGCAAACCCGCGCGACTGCAGCTCGGCTTCCACCCCCGGCACCTCCACCAGGCGCACCCTTCGCGCGAATCCGAGGCCCTGGACGCCGGGATGATGCTTTTCGATGTCCAGCCGCTCTACGTACTCGTGGAAAGTGGCGGCGCCCAGGTCGGGCAGGGCGGCGAAGAGCGCCGCGCAACCGCGCAGCACGGCCGCGTACTCTCCGAGCCGGCCCTCGATCCGGTCGCTGGCCGACCGCACTGCCCGATGGAACCGCGCCCGGTCGCGGGTGCGGGCGTTGACGTAGAGGAACGCCGCTGTCGCGCCGCTGAGGGCGAGCAGGCCGGCCAGCGCGGCCACAGGTGCGACCGATCTGCGCACGGGTCAAGCTTTGCAAGCGGCCGGGGTGAGGGGAAGGCCCGCGGTAGCGCAACGTGCGATTGGCGGCGGCTGCCCGAGGAAGCGGCGATGGTATGGTGCGCTAGTGGATGCGGAAGCGCCGACGCTGGAGGAGATTCGCGCTGCCCGCGCCCGCATCGCCCCGTGGGTGGTGGAGACGCCGGTCTGGCAATGGCGCGGCGACGAGGTGGAACGGCTGACCGGCACGCGGCCGCTGCTCAAGCTGGAGCTCTTCCAACACGCCGGAAGCTTCAAGCCGCGGGGAGCGCTGTGCAACATGCTGGCGCTGTCGCGCGAGGCGCTCTTGCGCGGTGTCACCGCCGTCAGCGCAGGCAACCACGCCATGGCGGTGGGATATGCCGCCCGCGCGCTGGGCACCAGCGCCAAGGTGGTGATGCCGAAGAACGCCAATCCGGC
>DASRTX010000110.1:0-14708 GCA_035655715.1 Myxococcales bacterium
ATCGGACACGACAGCCGGAACGAGCGGCACCCGCGGCAGGAACTTCGCGAACCATGCCGCGAACCCCTTCCGCTCCAGCACCCGCGCCATCAGCGCCGCCTCTTCCAGCGAAGGGGAGAGGAAGTCCTCGCCTCCAGGCTCCCACTTGAGCGGCGCGCCGGTGTCCTTGCCGAAGTACGTCCGCGCGCGCTCGACGATCAGCTCGCGCAGCTTGCCGTCGCGCGCAGCGTCCGCGTAGTCGAGCGCCAGCGAAAGGCCGTACGCGGTGTTGGGGTGCACGCCGGTGCGGATGGGATAGGTCTGCCGGGGCAGGAAATCGAGATACGCGCGCACCACCGTGTCGGCCAGCGGCTGCAGCGCCTCCGCCCAGCGGCGCGCGTCGGGATTGTCCCAGGCGCGCAGCTCGGCCGAGAGCTCGAGCAGCCAGGCCCAGCCGTAGGTCCGCTCGAAGCTCTTGCGGTTGCGCTGCCCAAAATACGTGACCTCGGTGGCGATGGGCCCGGGCGAGAGGTGCTCGTCGAGCAGCTTGCGGATCTCGCCGGCCTCCTCGAGCTGGGGAAAGCCGCGCAAGAGCCGCGCGAGCATCCAGTGCCCGTGGACCGACGAGTGCCAGTCATAGCAACCATAGAAAGCCGGGTGCAGCGTGCGCGGGGGCTGCACTTCCTCCGGACCGTTCATCACGTGGTCGAGCTTGTTGGGGTACTCCTGCCGCACGCACTTGAGCGCCAGCTTGGCGAAGTGCGAGGCCGCGCCGGCATCCAGCGAGAGGGCCACCGCGAGGACGTGGATCATCCGCGGAGTTTACTCTGCGCGCAGCGAAACCATTGGATCGACCCGCGTGGCCCGCAGCGCCGGCGCCCAACTGGCCAGCGCGGCGATGCCGAGCAGCAGCCCCGAGACGGCGGCGAAGGTAAGCGGATCGGTGGCGCTGACCCCGTAGAGGGTGCGCTGCAGCGCCTGCGTCACCGCGAAGGCACCGACCAGGCCGATGCCCACGCCCAGGAGCGCCAGCCGCAGGCCCGAGCCGACCACCATCTTCAGCACCGAGCTGCCCTGGGCACCGAGCGCCATGCGGATGCCGATCTCCTTCGACCGCTGCGCGACGGAATACGCCACCACGCCGTAGATCCCCACCGACGCGAGCAAGAGCGCGATGGCCCCGAAGGCGCTGAGCAGCATCATCTGGAACCTGCGCTCTCCCACCGAGTCGGAGATCACGCTCTCCAGCGTTCGCGGGTTGGCCAGCGGCTGGTCCTTGTCGATGGCCAGCACCTCGGTGCGCAGGAGCGGCACGACCGACATGGGGTTGCCCGCCGTCTTGACCAGCAGGCGGATGAAGGACTGCGCCCATTGCGCGCGCGGGACCACGATCATCGGCTCCGGCACCTTGTCCAGCCCCTGGGTGTGGACGTCGCCGATCACGCCGACGATGGTCCAGCCCTTGTCCTTGCTGCTGCGGAAGTTGAGCAGGCGCCGCCCCACCGCGTCGCCGCCGCGCAGGTACTTGCGGACGAATGCCTGGTTCACCAGCACCACCGGCGGCGCGCTCTCGGTATCCGCCGCCGACATGTCGCGACCCTGCAGCAGGGGAATGCCCAGCGTCGGGAGGTATCCCGGCGAAACCCAGTTCACCTCTGCCTCGGGCGCCTGGCCGGGGGCGGGCGTGGGCTCGCCTTCGATCTCGGCGCTGAGGACGGCTTGGTACTGCGGATCGAGCGGCAAGCCGCTGACCACTGCCTGTGCCTGTACGCCGGGAAGCCCCGCCGCCCGCTCCAACACGCGGTTGCCGAAGGCGGCGAGGGCGGCGTTGTCGGGATACCTGGCACGGGGCAGGCTGATCTCGGCCACCAGCACGTGCGCCGGGTCGGTGCCCATGCCGGTGCGCACGTCGAGCAGCCGCATCAGCGTGCGGATCATCAGGCCCGCGCCCACGACCAGCACTAGGGCGAGGGCGACCTCGGCCACCACCAGCGCGCCCCGGGCGCGGCTGCGGCCCGTCGCGGCGGCGGCGCCGTTCTTCAGCGCCTCCACCAAATCCGGCCGGCTGGCCTGGATGGCGGGGACGACGCCGGCGAGCACTCCGGACGCCAGCGAGACGAAGAGCGCGAAGAGCAGCACCGCGCCGTCGAGCCGGACTTCGTCGAGCCGGGGAATGGTGCGCGGCGCGAGCGCGACCAGCGCATCCACTCCCCAGGCCGCGAGCAGGACTCCCAGCCCGCCGCCCACCAGCGCGAGCAACAACGATTCGGTGAGCAGCTGGCGGACGATCCGGCCGCGGCCGCTGCCGAGGGCGGCTCGGATGGCCAGCTCGCGCTGCCGCGCGGCGCCGCGGGCGAGCAGCATGCTGGCCACGTTGGCGCAGGCGATCAGGAGCACGATGATCACGGCGCCGAGCAGCGCTTGCAGCACCGGCTTGACCGAGCCCACCAGGTCGTCCAGCAGCGGCGTCGCCGCGAAGGTCTGCCCCACGTGCTCGGGCAGGCGCGAGGCGATGCGCGGGCCGAGCACGTCCAGGTCGGCCTTGGCGCCCTGCAGGGAGACGCCCTTCTTCAGCCGCGCGAAGGCCGAGAGGCTGTGCATGCCGCGGTTCTCCAGATCGGTCTTGGTCGCCTCCATCGGAAGCAGCACCTGGGCCTGGTGCAGCAGGGGGAAGGAAAGGCCGGCCGGCATCACCCCGACGATGGTGTAGCTGCGCCCGTCGAGCACGGTGGACTGACCGAGGATCTTCCGATCGCCGCCGAACTCCCGCTTCCACAGCGCGTCGGTGAGGACGGCCACGTGCGGGGCGCTGTCCAGATCCTCCTCGCTGGTGAAGCCGCGGCCCAGCGCGGGGTGGACGCCGAGGGCGGCGAAAAAGCCGGAGGAGACGCGCGCGGCGGGAATCTGCTCGGGCCCGCCGTCGGTGGTCATGCTCGCGCGGGTGTAGCGGACCGCCGCTGCGGCCTCCAGCGAGCCGTTCTCCCGCACGAGATCGAGGAAGTCGGGCGTGGACCAGGAGCCGCGGTATCCGTCGCGCCCCACCTCGTACACCCGGACCAGGCGGCCGGGCTCGGGGGCAGCCAGCGGGCGCAGCACCACGCTCTCCAGCACGCTGAACATCGCGCTGCTGCCGCCCACGCCCAGCGCGATGGCCAGCACCGCGGCGGCGGTGAAGGCGGGCGTCCTGCCGAGGGTGCGCAGCGCGTACTTCAAGTCCTGCAGGACGGTGTCCATGCGCCCGATGCAGCGAAATCCATGCCATCACGCAACCAGATGGGGACACGAAGGCGCGCAGCGCGCGGCCATCATGTCCCCGTAGAGCGGCCGATCACGGGATCCCCTGTCCCAAAATTGGGACCTCGCCAGCGCCAGTTGGTGGTAGATCGCACGCCCCATGGGTCTGTCCATCGGCATCGTCGGCCTGCCCAACGTGGGCAAGAGCACCCTCTTCAATGCGCTCTCGGGCGCCTCGGTGCTGGCCGCCAACTATCCGTTCGCCACCAAGGATCCCAACGTGGGGGTGGTGCCGGTGCCGGACGAGCGACTCGATCGCCTGGCCGCCCTCTACAAGCCGAAGAAGACCACCCACGCCGCGCTCGAGTTCGTGGACATCGCGGGCCTCGTCAAGGGCGCGTCCAAGGGAGAGGGGCTCGGCAACCAGTTTCTCGCCAACATCCGCGAGGTGGACGCCATCGCCCACGTGGTGCGCTGTTTCAACGACCCCGACGTGGTCCACGTGGACGGCGCGGTCGATCCGGAGCGCGACAAGGAAGTGGTGGAGACCGAGCTGCAGCTCAAGGATCTCGAGTCGCTGGAGAAGAAGCGCGAGCGTCGCGCCAAGGAGGCCAAGGCGCCGGGCAAGCCGGGCGAGGAGGCCAAGGCCGACCTGGTGGTCTACGACAAGCTCCGGGCGGCGTTGGAGGCTGGCCGGCCGGCGCGCAGCGTGGCCCTCGATGACGAGGAGAAGCCCCGCGCGCGCGAGCTGTTCCTGCTCACCGGCAAGCCGGTGCTCTATGTCGCCAACGTGGACGAGTCACAGCTTTCGAGCCTGGACTCGGATCCCCTGGTGGCGAAGGTGCGGCAGATCGCGGCCAGCGAGGGCGCGCGGATGGTGGCCATCTGCAGCAAGGTGGAGGCCGAGATCCAACAGCTTCCGGAGAACGAGCGGAAGGACTTCCTCGACACCGTCGGCCTCTCCGAGCCCGGCCTGGCCAAGCTGGTGCGCGAAGGCTTCACGCTGCTTGGCCTGCAGAGCTACTTCACCGCCGGCGAGGACGAGTGCCGGGCCTGGGTGGTGAAGAAGGGCGCCAGGGCTCCGCAGGCGGCCGGCGTCATCCACACCGACTTCGAGCGCGGGTTCATCAAGGCGGAAGTGATCCGCTGGGACGAGCTGCTCAAGCACGGCTCGGAGGCGGCGGCGAAGGGGAAGGGCGCGCTCCGAATCGAAGGCAAGGAGTACGTGGTGCAAGACGGAGACGTCATGCACTTCATGTTCAACGTCTAGAGAGCCGCACGGTCTTAAAACGCGACCGGCACGTCGACCTTGCCGACCACGTTGCCGCCCTTGTCGATGACCTGGAGCGCGACGCTGCGATGGCCGCGGCCCCCGGAGACGCGGCCCGTCGCGGTCAGCTGCGGGTCGCTGGCCACCTGGAACTGCGGGAGGGTGTCGAGCGCCGCCCGCAGCTCCTCGGAGACCATCCTGGCCAGCTCGGGCTGCGTGCCTGGCCCGGCCTCCACCGCCTCCACGCCGATCTTCAGCGGCATGGAGACCAGCGTGTCGCCGTCGTTGACGTTGGCCATCCCCTCCCGCTTGATGCGGCCGCTGCACCCGTTCTGCGAGTAGCTGCTGAGCAGGAAGTAGCCCTTGGTGGTGTCCTGGCCGGTGACCTCGTCTGTGCCGCTGATCTGGAAGAACTCGCCCTTGAACGGCTGCGCGTCGCGGAAGGAGCAGGAGGCGGTGCCGTTGGGGATGACATTGAGGATCTTGCCGGTCAGCTTTGGGAACTTGAGCGCCAGGGTCCGCGCCACCGCCTTGGCGCCGTCCTTCACCTGCGAGGCGTCGAAGTCGCCCACCACCTCGCCCGAGGCGGCCGCCTGCGCCTGTCCCGCCGCCGCCGGCCCCAGAAGCTTGTCGGCGAGCTTGCGCGCCAGCTGGCGGGATCCCGCCTCGATCTGCTCGTCCGAGCCCACCTTCACGCTTCCGGCAAAGGCGACCTGCGCAGTCGACGAGTCCAGCGCGCGCAGCGAGAGCACGTAGCTCTGGCCCTTGGTGCCCAGGGTGCCGAGCACGATCCAGCGCGCCCCCACCAGCTGCGCGACCTTGACCTGTACCTCGTCGCTGACCACCCCCGCCTGGGAGAGCGCCTGCTCCTTCATCACCTTGGCGATCTGCTGCCGCTCGACCACCCGGACGCGGCCGTCCGCCACCAGCGCCTCGGTGAGCGCGTCGGCCATGTCGGTGGCGGAGTCGGCATCCGCCTTGCCGCGGGCGGTCACTTCGGCGATGGCCAGCGTTGGCGAGCCCTGCGTCTGCGCAAGGACCGCGGGCGCGAGTGCGAGAATCGTGGCCAGGGTAAGGAATTGGGGCATTTGGAGGGTCCGTCCTCGGGGTGCTCGAGTTCTGCTAGCAGCGACGGGCGGCTCGCCGCAAGCGGCCACCTTTCCCCAGGCGTACAGGGAAGTTGACCCTGCCTCGACGGCGGTGCTACCGATCGCCGTGCCCATCTGGCCAGGTACACCGGGGAAATCAATCATGAAGAACCAAGTCTTCGCGCTGTGTGCGGCGCTGCTTTGCGCCTGCGGGACCGTGGCCGTGCGGGTGCCGGTGATGAAGCCGGCCGAAGTCAACATGGCGGGCTACCAGAGCGTGGCGGTCGGCGACATGACCGGCAGCGGGAACCGGCCCATGACCGACACGTTGGAGGAGGCGCTGGTCACCACCAACCGCTTCACCGTGGTGGACCGCCAGCACATGTCGTCGGTGATGCGCGAGCTGCAGCTCTCGTCCACCGATCTGGCTGATCCCAACGCCGCCGCCAAGCTGGGCAAGGTGGTGACCGCCGGCGCGCTGATCTTCGGCGACGTGCAGAGCCAGTACCGCGAGGAGCCGGACGAGACCCGCTACAAGGACGACAAGGGCGTCGCGCACGTCTGGCACACGCTCACGGGCGAGGCCCATGTCCGCGCCACCTTCAAGATCGTCGACGTCTCCACCGGCCGGCTGATCGTGGCCAAGACCTACGAGGAGAAGCGCGACGACACCAATCGCGCTCTCGACAAGCGGCCCTCCGCCATCGACCGCACCGGCCTGGAGAGCGCCGCCCGCCGCGCCGTGGTGGAGCGGTTCATGAAGGCCATCGTCCCGCACCAGGAGTTCATGTACGCGAACTTCCAGAAGGACTCTGACATCCCCCAGCTCGAGGGCGGCATCGGCTGGGCGGAGCGCGGCGACTGGAAGAAGGCACAGGACAGCTTCAACGGCGCGGCCCAGGACGCGGAGAAGAACGTCAAGCTGAAGGCGGGCCAGATCGCCAAGTGCTATTGGAACCTGGGCCTCTCCTACGAGTACGCAGGCGACTACGACAAGGCGGAGGGGATGGTGAACAAGGCCTACACGCTCTCCAACGACAAGGACATGCTCTTCGAAATCGACAACATCCACCGCCTGCAGGCCGACTCCAGGAAGCTGGCCGAGCAGACGGCCGCGCCGGAGGCGGTCGGTGGCAAGTAGCGCCGCCACCTACGCAGTGCGGATCTGCGCCGCCGCCGCGCTGCTGGCGGCCGCGTGCGGCAGCGAGAAGCTGGCGGTCAAGACCAGCTCGTCGCCGAGGCCGCCGGCCTGGATGACCAAGGCCCAGAGCTCCTCCGACACGCTCTACTTCACCGGCGCAAAGGACGGCGCCTCCTCGCTCGAGGAGGGCAAGGCCAGCGCCATCGAGTCGGCGCGCAGCCAGGCAGCGCAGTTCATCGGTGTGGAGATCAGCGCCGAGCACCGCGACGTCATGAGCACCGAGGAGGCGGAGAACATGGCCAGGGACACGGTGAAGAGCCGTGCCAACGCCATGCTCCGCTCCGCCGAACTGTCCGACGTGTACTGGGAGAAGATCTCCCGCGAGGTGGGCTCGGGCACGGTGGACCGCTTCGACGTCTGGGTCCTGCTCAAGCTTCCCCGCGCCGAGGTGGAGAAAGAGCGGCAGCGTCAGGCGCAGGAGGCGCAGCAGGGCGCGGCCGCCGGCCTGGCGCGGTACCGCGACGGCAAGGACCAGGAGAAGCAGGGCAACCAGCTCGCCGCGCTGATTCGCTACCGCGACGCGCTGGCCAAGGCCAGGGCGGTGCCGGGGAGCACGCCCACGGGCGACGCGCAGATCGCCACCGCCAACGCGCTTTTCGAAAAGGCCCAGGACGCGGCCTCGGCGGCGCAGTCCAAGGTGCGGCGCGCAATCGTCATCGCCCCGGACTGGGTGGCGGGGGCCCTCACGGAGGCGCTGGCGAAGCAGGGCTTCACCGCGCAGACGCAGGGGACCGGCAGCGAAAACAGCGCCTTGGCGCAGGCCCGGGCGCAGGGGACGCCCTGGGTGATCGTGGTCCACGCCACCACAGCGCCGGGCGGGCGGGTGTTCGCCCAAGTGGCCGCAACGGCCGCGCTGGATGTCCGTGCTCTGGATGCCCAGAGCGGGGCGGTGGTGGCCTCGACCCAGAAGCAGGCCAAGGGCGTGGGGCGCACGCCTGAGGCCGCGCAGCAAGCCGCGGCCAGCGAGGCCGGGCTTGGCGCCGGCAACGAACTCGCGGCGGCGCTCGTGGCGAAGGAAAATGCGGGACTCTAACGGAACGCGCGTCGGCAAGACCGCCGCGACATGGAGGGAACGACAGTGAAGAAGATCCTTGGTCTGGCGGTGGTGGTTGCGCTGGCCGCCTGTGGCGGCGGCAACAAGCCGGAGATGTCCAACCAGGTCCTGCACGCCAACGGCCCCGACTGGGTGAACCGCGGCTCGGGCGCATTCGGCGGAGACAAGGGCAAGGTGTTCTATGGCGTGGGCATCGCCAGCGGCATCCGCAACGCCGCCATGCGCCGCTCCACCTCGGACTCCCGCGCCCGTGCCGAGATCTCCAAGATCCTCGACACCTACGTGTCGGTCCTGAACAAGGACTACATGGCCTCCACCACCGCGGGCGACATGAGCGCGTCCTCGGAAGAGCAGCACGTGGAGCAGGCCCTCAAGACCTACTCGCAGATGGAGCTCTCGGGCGTGCAGATCATCGACCACTGGGTCGATACCGACGGCACCGAGTACGCGCTCGCCTCGCTGGACATGGATGCCTTCAAGGGCAACATGGACAAGATGAAGGAGCTGAACGCCAAGGTGCGCGACGCGGTGCGCGCCAACGCCGACAAGGCCTTCGACGAGCTCTCCGCCGAGGAAGCCAAGCACCAGAAGTAGGCGTCCTCTGGTACAATTTCCGCGGGCCGGTCCGATGCACGGGCCGGCCCGCGGCCTTTTGGGAGGGCACTTCGATGAAGCGTCTGGTCTGCGCCGCCGCACTGGCCTGCGCCGCTTGCGCGGGCGGGCAGAAGCCCACTCCGCCTGCGCAGAAGCTCAACCGGTGGGGCAAGCCGTACAAGGAAGGCGTGGCCGTGCCGGCCTGGGTGGACAAGGTGCCCGAGGCGGCGAAGGGCAAGCTGGTGGCCGTGGGGTACTCGCAGCCCAGCTTCTGGCCCCAGGACGCCATCAACGCCGCGGCCGAAGAGGCGCGGGGCAAGCTCGCCCTGGCGCTTACGTCGCACGTCGAGGTCCTGGGCATGGACACCGCCACCGCGGAGAGCACGGGCGGCGCCACCATCGACAAGGAAGCCACCGACGTGGTGATGCAGAACTCGCGCATCGAGGCCACCTGGGTGGACGAGAACGGTGAGCGCAGCGAGCCGGGCGGCGTCTGGGCGCTGGCCGCGATCGAGATCGACTCCGTTCGCGGCGCCCTCGGCGGCGGTGTGGAGGCGAAGTCCGCGCAGGTGGCGGGAAAGATCGGGCCGGGGTGGCTGGATCGCCTGCCCGGCAAGGGCGGCAAGGTCTTCGCCACCGGATACTCGGGCCCCACCTTCGAGAAGGAGGCCGCCGTCCGCTACGCGGGCGAAAACGCGGTGCAGAATCTCGCCGCCTCGCTGCGCGCGCACGTGCAGGCCTACACGCTGCTGGTGGAGAGCGCGTCGGGCTTGTCGGTGGATCAGTTCGCGCAGACGGAGCAACCCGACAATACGTTCCTCGAGATCGTGCGCAAGAACTCGAAGGTGGAGGCGACCTGGATCGACGTCGAGGGCGCGCGACCCGGCGATCCGCCGGGAGCCGTCTGGGCTCTCGCCTCCATCGACGTGCAATCCACCAAGGGCGGGATCAAGTCCGTCGACAACCCCGACCTCGCCCCCGCGCTCGACCAAAAGGGCAACGATTCGACGTCAAAGTAGTACTTCCGATCCGAAGCCGTCAGCCCGACGCGAGCTGGACGGCGAGGAGGAGCGCCGAGATCATCGGCTGGGGGTTGGCCTCGCCTTTCCAGGCGATGGAGTCGGCGGTGCCGTGGTCGGGACTGGTGCGGGGAAAGGGAAGGCCCAAGGTGACGTTCACGGTGGCGTCGAAGTCGAGCAGCTTGGCCGGGATCAGTCCCTGATCGTGGTAGAGGGCGACCACCGCGTCGTACGCCCCCTTCGCGGCGCGGGGGAACAGGCCGTCGGCGGGCAGCGGGCCTTCGACGTCGATGCCGGCGCTGCGCGCGAGCTGGACGCCGGGCGCCACGATGCGGGCCTCCTCGTCACCGAAGATGCCTCCATCGCCCGCGTGCGGGTTGAGGCCGCACACAGCCACGCGCGGGGCCGCGACGCCCCAGCGCTCTCGCAGCTCGCGCGCCGCCAGCGTCGCGACGAAGGCGATCTGCTCCGCTGAGAGCCGCCGCGGCACGTCCGCGAGCGCCAGGTGGTTGGTGGCCAGCACCACCCGGAGGCGCGGCCCGGCCAGCATCATCGCCACCCGCGCGCCCGTCAGGGCAGCCAGATGCTCGGTATGTCCCACGAACCGGGGAGCTTCCAGCGCCACGCGCTCTTTTGAGAGTGGCGCGGTGCAGAGCGCCTCGGTCTCGCCTGCGATGCATGCGCGCGCCGCCCCATCGACGTAGGCGAGCGCTGCTGCTCCGGCCTCGCGGGCCGAGGGCTTTTGGGACAAGGAGCCCACCTGCACGACCCGCGCGTCGAAGGGCACGCTGCGGAGCGACGCGGCCCGCGCGAGCGTGTCGCGATCTCCGAACACCACCGGCTCGACGCCCGTGGGGAGGCCGGCCAATGCCACGGCCACCACCTCGGGGCCGATCCCGAGCGGATCGCCCATCGAGATGGCCAGCCGCATCAGGGCTTCTCGTCCACCTGCGCCGTCTTGCGGAGCTGCGAAAGGTAGTGCTCGCGCTCCTTGAGCACCGACTCACCCGCGAGCCGCTGGCGGATCTCCTCCTGCACCTCGGAGAGTGGCTTGGGCGGCACCCGGCGGCGGTCCTCCACCATCACCATGTGATACCCGCCATGTTCGCCGGGCACGTGGATCAGCCCGGAGACCTCGCCCGGCTTGAGCTTGAAGGCAGGGTCCTCGAGCGCTTCCAACATCTGGCCGCGCCGGAAGTAGCCCAGGTCGCCGCCCTCCTTGGCGGTGGGGCCGTCGGAGACGTCGCGCGCCACCCGGGCGAAGCTGTCGCCTTCCTTGATGCGCCGCAGGGCGGCGTCGGCGCGCGCCTCCGCGGCCCGCTGCTGCGCCGGGGTGGCCCCGTCGGGAGCGGCGATGTAGATGTCGCGGGCGCGCACCTCGAATTCCGCATCGCGGTTCATGTTGGCGTACGCGGCCTGCACTTCCTCGTCGCTCACCTTGCGCGGCTTCACCTTGTATTGCAGCAGGCGGATCATCAGCTGCTGCCGGCGGAGCTGGTCCTTCACGCTCTCGAAGCTCAGCCCCTGCTGGGCCAGCGCCTCGCGGAACCGGGGCATGTCGAGGTTGTTCTGCTTGGCCAGCTGCTCGATGAGCTTCTGCAGCTCGTCGTCGGAGACGTCGATGCCCAGGGCGGTCGCCTCGCTCTCCACCAGGCTCTCGTCGATCAGCTCCTGGACCGAGCGCTTGATCAGATCCTTGCGCTGCGCAACGCCCGAGGGACCGGGCGGAACCCGGGCCAGCTCGGGCGCGACCCGCTCCTCCGCCTCGGAGAGGGTGATCGGATGACCGTTCACCACGGCCGCAATCCGGTCCTTGATCTCGGCCGACACCGCCAACGGCAACAACGCCAGCATCCAGAGCTTCTTCATCAGGCCGCGGAAGATAACTGATCCTCCGCCCTAGCGCACTTGGGCGAGGATGGGGTCGTTGATCTTGACCTCGGCCGTGGAGCGGAGCTGGTGCAGGAGTTGGCGCTCGGCCTGGGCACGCTTCTCGGCGGTGGCCCGGCGCTCAGCCTGCGCCTTCACTTCCTCGAACTTCTTGGGCCGCGCCGCCCGGCGTCCCAGCGACTTGAAGACGTGGTACCCGTACGACGACTGGACCACGCCGGAGATCTTCCCGGCGGCCAGGGAGAAGCAGGTGTCCTCGAACACCTTGGGCATGGTCCCCTTGGCCACCCACCCCAGGTCCCCTCCCGCACGCGCGTCGGGCGAGGTGCCCACCTGGCGGGCCAGCTTGTCGAAGGCCACGCCGGCGCGAAGCTGATCCAGCACGCTCTTCGCCTCGTCCGGAGCGCGCAGCGCGATCTGCAGGCAATGGACAGCTTCCGGGTCCTCGAACCCGGCGCGATGTGTGTCGTAGTAGGCGCGGGTCTCTGCGGGCGAGGCGCGCTCCGCCCGGGTCTGCTCGCTGACGTAGCGCGCCGCGAGCAGGCGCTCGCGCATCTCGTCGGAGAGCTGTTCCGCGCTCTGTCCGGCCTGGGCCAGCTGCTCGTTCCAGGCGGCGCCGCCCTTGCGGGCATCATCGGCCAGCGCGTCGGTGGCCCTCTGCACCTCCGCCTCGCTCACCGACATCCCGGCGGCCTTCGCGCGCTGCAGCACGATGGCGCGGTCGATGAGCGCGTCGAGCAGGGCCCGCGCCAGCTTGGGCACCTCCTGCGCCGACACCTTGGCCTCGCCGTTGTCGGTGCCGCGCCGCATCCGGTCCAGCTCGACCTGGACGCGGCTGACCGGGATGGCGGCGCCGTTCACCGTAGCCGCCGCGGGTGGCAGAACAGGCGCCTGCTGCGCTGCCCGCCGGCAGGCCGCGGGAAAAAGCAAGAGGCCGACCGCGACCAGCGCGGATCGGCCTCCGGGATGCAACGGAAACTTCACGGCGCCCTTAGTTCCCGCCGATCTTCGACGTTGCCGTGGGCGGCGGCTTCTGGACCGGCGCCGGCACCGGATGACCGGCCATGGGCTGCGCGCCGGGCATGCCCGAAGGAGCAGCGGCGGGCTCCACCTGGACCTTCTCCAGCTCGGAGTCGTTGATGCTCACCTTGGTGGACTCGCGCAGCTTCTTCATCCACTCGTCGTAGTCCCGGCTGCGCCGCTCGCGAGCCATGCGCTGGCGGATGGACTCCTTGCTCTCCTCGAAGGAGCGGTTCATCGCCACCGTCTTCACCTGCATCTTCACCAGCTCGATGCCGGTGGGAGTCTCCACGGGCCCCCCCTTGTCGCCGGGGTTCTTCAGATCGAAGGCGGCGTTGGCCAGCTCGGCGTTGTAGCCCTTGGTGAGCTCGTCCTTGGAGAGGAAGCGCAGGTCGCCGCCGATGGCCGCCGAGGCCGCGTCCTTGCTCTCCTTGGTGGCGGCGTTCTGGAAGGCGCTCACCTCGCCCTTCTTCTCGCGGGCGTCGATGTCCTTGAGCAGCGCCACCGCCTTCTTCTTCTGCTCCGCCTTCTCCTTGGCGTCCTTGGCGGGCAGGAAGATGTGGAAGATGCGCGCGCGCTCGGCCTTCACGAAGTCGTCGATGTGGGCCTCGTAGAACTTCTTCATCTCCTCGTCGGGGATGTCGGCGCCGGTGAGCTTCTCGTCGAGCTGGTGCTTGATCAGCTCCTGGATCATGGCGCGCTTCATCTGCTCCTTCACCGCCGGGCTCTTGTCGAAGCCCTGCCGCACCGCCTCCTGGGCGAGCAGCTCGTTGCGGACCAGGTTCTCGAGGAACTCCTTCTTCCGCTCCACCGTGTTGTACCGGGCGCGCAGGAAGGGGCTGGTCTCGTTCAGGCGCTGCCTCATCTCGTCGGCGGTGATCGATTCATTGCCGACGGTGGCAACCACCGGACCGGACTTCGAGGAGGACTTGCTGCAAGCGGCGAGCGCGGCAGCGGCGAGGAGGAAGCTTGCAAGGCGAGTATTCATTCGACAGGTCCTTCGTGTGAGGGCCGAGAGGAGATATCAGACCCAACAGACCACGCAAAGCTTTACTTCCGCGCAGGGCTTCGTCCTAAAACGCCTTCAGGTCGCGCACTTGCGGAGGTCTTGGAGGAGCGAGCGGGCGCTCTCCAGCACGGCCGCTTTGTCGTCCACGACCGCCACCAGTTCCATACCCGGGGTAAGTCGGTATTTCCCCTTACCCTTGGCGACCAATTGCGCCAGCCTGACCGGATCGAGGGCGGCGTCCGGGCCGAGTTGGGCAACCAGCCGACCGGGCCCATGCTTGAGCCCCCGCATGCGCAGCGCACGGAGCTCGTTCTTGAGCGACATCACTTCCACCAGGGCGTCCACCTCGGCTGGCGGCTCGCCGCACTGATCGCGCAGCTCTCCCTTCACGTCGTAGAGCGCCTCTTCGGAGATGGCGGACGCCAGCCGCTTGTAGAAGAAGAGCCGCTGCTGCACTTCCGGCACGTAGTCCTCGGGGATGAGCGCCGGCACCGGCAGCTCGACGTCGGGCTCGAACTCCTGGCGCACCTCCTCGCCCTTGAGCTGCGCCACCGCCTCCTCCATCAGCTGCGTGTACAGATCGAAGCCGACCGAGGCGATGTTGCCGCTCTGGTCCGGACCGAGGAGGTTCCCCGCTCCGCGGATCTCCAGATCGTGCGAGGCGATCTGGAATCCCGCACCCAGCTCGGTGAACTGCTGCAAGACTTGAAGGCGCTTCTGCGCGTCCCGGGTGATGCTGCGCCGCGCGGGGATGAGGAGATAGGCATAGGCCCGCTCGCGGCTGCGGCCGACGCGCCCGCGGATCTGGTAGAGCTGCGAGAGCCCGAACGTATCGGCCCGGTTGATGAGGATCGTGTTGGCCGAGGGGATGTCGAGGCCGCTCTCGATGATGGCGGTGCAGAGCAGCACGTCGTGTTGCTTGTCGACGAACTCCGTCATCACCTTCGTCAGCTTGCCCTCGGCCATCTGCCCGTGGGCGATGGCGATCTTGGCCTGCGGGACCAGCTTCTGGAGGTAGTCGAGCACGCCGCGGATGGTCTCGATGCGGTTGTGCAGGAAGAAGACCTGGCCGCCGCGCGAGAGCTCCCGCTCGATGGCCTCCTTGATGGTGGCGCCGTCGAACTTGGAGACGAAGGTGCGGATGGCGCGGCGGTCCACCGGCGGCGTGCCGATGATGGAGAGATCGCGCACGCCCATCATCGACATGTGCAGCGTGCGGGGGATGGGGGTGGCGGTGAGCGTGAGCACGTCCACCAGCTTGCGCAGCTTCTTCAGCTGCTCCTTGTGCTTGACGCCGAAGCGCTGCTCCTCGTCCACCACCACGAGCCCGAGGTCCTTGAAGCCCACGTC
>DASRTX010000111.1:0-2082 GCA_035655715.1 Myxococcales bacterium
TCGCGAAGTTCCTCCGCACCGACCCGCGCTTCTATTTCACCGACGCGCAGCAGCTGGTGCGCGCCTACCGCGACGTCGCCAAGCGCATCGACCCCGAGCTGACCAGGCTGTTCGGCAAGCTGCCGCGGCTGCCGTACGGCGTGGTGGAGATCCCCGCCTTCTCCGCGCCCTCGCAGACCACCGCGTACTACCGCCCCGGCTCGCCGGAGGCGCACCGCGCCGGGAGCTACTTCGTCAACACCTACAAGCTGGAGACGCGGCCCAAATGGGAGATGGAGGCGCTCACGCTGCACGAGTCGGTGCCTGGACACCATCTCCAGATCGCGCTGCAGCAGGAGCTCACCGGGGTGCCGGAGTTCCGCAAGCAGGCGCGCTACGTCGCCTTCGTCGAAGGCTGGGGTCTCTACGCGGAGAGCCTGGGGCGCGAGTTGGGGGTGTACCAGGATCCGTATTCGAAGTTCGGCCAGCTCACCTATGAAATGTGGCGCGCTGTGCGCCTGGTCGTGGACACGGGAATGCACTCGATGGACTGGTCCCGGCAGCAGGCCATCGACTACTTCGTGCAGAACTCCGCCAAGACCGAGCACGACATCACGGTGGAGATCGATCGCTACATCGTCATGCCCGGACAGGCGTTGGCATACAAAATCGGTGAGCTGAAAATCAAAGAGCTTCGCGCGCTTGCGACGAAAGAGCTGGGCCCGCGCTTCGACGTGCGCGCCTTCCACGACCTGGTGCTCGGCGACGGCGCGCTGCCCCTCACTTTACTGGAGGTCAAGGTGCGTGCTTTCATTGCAGCGGGTGGTCGGGGGTAGGGCGGGGTCACTCGATAAATTCATGCAGGAATCCGGGGGGGTTCAGTTAATCTATGCCAATGCACCTGCTGCTCGCGCTCCTGGTTGCGCTCGCCCAGACGACGGAAACTCCCGACGAGTCGGGGGATGAAGGACCGGAGGAGGCGGAATCCGCCACTGCGCAGCCGGTGAGTCCGGAGCTGCTCTACACGCGCGACCTCACCGACGAGCAGCTGGCGCGGCAGTTCAAGGAGGACCTCGCGTCGGTGGGCAGCATCTCGGTGGGCTTCGCCGATCGCGGGCGGATGATCAATGCGGTGCACATGCCCGCCGATCCCGCCTGGCGCTGCGAGCGGCCCGATCTTTCCTGGGGCGCGAGCGAGACCATCGAGGCGCTGGCGCTGGTGCTGCGCGCGGTGCACAGCGAGTTCCCCGATTCGGCCCCGGGGCGCATCAGCCACATCAGCGCCCGCGACGGCGGATACCTGAGACCGCACCGCTCGCACCAGTCGGGGCGCGATGCGGACATCGGCCTCTTCTACAAGAATGACGCGTTCCCGGGCCGGGTCGCGCACCGCGAGCGGTTCGTGGACCTGCCGCGCAACTGGGCGCTGCTGCGCGAGCTGATCACCCAGACCGACGTGCAGATGATCCTGGTGGACCGCTCCATCCAGAAGGTGCTGCGCGCGTACGCCATCTCGCAGGGCGAGAATCCGGTGTGGCTTTCGAGGGTGTTCTCGCAGGTGGTGAAGCACGCGCGGAACCACAGGGACCACTTCCACGTGCGCTTCTATGCGCCGCGCTCGCAGGAGTTGGGACGGCGCATCCAGCCGCTGTTGGCGACGCGGCCCGACCAGAACCTCGCGGTGCACGTGGTCAAGCGCGGCAATACGCTGGGCGCGATCGCGGCGCGGTACAAGACCAGCGTGGTGGCGATCAAGAAGGTCAACCACCTGGGACGGCGCACCACCACCCTTCGCCTCGGACAGCATCTGGTCATTCCGCTACGCGGGCCGTGCACCAGTTGCCCGCTGCCGCCGCCCGTCATGGTGCCGGCGAGGTGCTTGCCGCCGGAGGCGGCGCCGACGGGGAGTTGGACGGGGGGCATCAACCCCGAGATGGCGACGGCGGAGTAATCCCGAACCGGAGCCCGAACTCGAACTCCAACACGGCGCCTGCAGGAAAGAGCTTCGCCTATGCCATCGCCCGGGGTGAATGCTGTGAGGCGGCGGCGGCGCTGGATATCGCCTGTGTCGCGGGACGGTGCACCGAAGGGCCCGCGCGGGCC
>DASRTX010000112.1:0-8373 GCA_035655715.1 Myxococcales bacterium
GGGCGCACAGGCGCAGCCCTCTGCGCCCGAGCCGCCCCTGATGCCGGACGCTCCCTTCCGCGCGCAGGTTCCCGCGCCGCTCGCGGTGCAGCCGCACTTCCAGCCGCCGGTGCCCGTGCAGCGCAAGCTGAAGAACGGCGCGCGCGTGCTGATCGTGGAGAACCACTCGGTGCCGCTGGTGGCGGTGGACGTGCGCTTCCTCCACGGTGTCGACGCCGACCCCAAGGACAAGCCAGGGCTGGCCGAGTTCGTCGCCGACACGGTCGACGAGGGCACCAAGACGCGCTCCGCGACCAAGCTGGCCGAGGAGATCGAAGACCTTGCCATCAACCTGGGGGCCGGCGCCGGGCTGGAGACGGTCAACGTCCACCTCAACTGCTTGACCGAGACGCTGCCCAAGGCGCTGGAGCTGCTGGCGGACGTCGTGCAGAACCCGGCCTTCCGCAAGGAGGACGTGGAGCGGGTACGCGTCCTCAAGCTGACCGGGCTGGAGCAGAAGAAGGCCAACACCGGGGCGCTGGCCGCCGACGAAGCGGCGCGCATCCTCTACGGCGCCGCGCATCCCTGGGGACAGCCCGCCGGCGGCACGCCGCAGTCGGTGGCAGCCATCACGCCCGAGGACCTGGCGGCGTTCCATGCCAGATGGTGGGTCCCCAACGACGCGGTGATCTCCGTCTCCGGCGACGTGAAGCCGGCGGAGATGGTGGCCTTGCTGGATGCGGCGTTCGCCTCCTGGAAGAAGCGGCCCCTGCCCAAGCTGGTGTTGCCGGCTTTTCCCAAGCTGGATCAAAGGACGATCGACGCGCGCGACAAGGGAGGCACCACACAGTCCCAGGTCTGGGTGGTGGGCCGGATGTTCAAGGCCACCAATCCCGATGCGGTGCCGTTGCGCGTGGCCAACCTCACGCTGGGTGGCCTCTTCACCAGCCGGCTCAACATGAACCTGCGCGAAAAGCACGGCTACAGCTACGGCGTCAGCTCGTCGCTCTCGCTGCTGCGCGACAGCGGCACCTTCGCCGCGCGCGGGGGCATCGTGTCGAAGAACACGGTGGAGGCGGTGGCGGAGTACGAGAAGGAGCTGCGGGCGTTCTCCAACGGCAAGGTGACCGACGGGGAGCTGGCCTCGGCCAAGGAGGCGCTGGTGCGCGGCCTTCCCGCCGCGCTGGAGACCAACGACGCGGTCTCCGGGGCGATGGGCAACCTGGTCTCGCTGCGGCTGCCGCTCGACTACTACCGCACCTACGCGTCCAGGGTGGGCAAGATCACGCAGAAGGACGTGCAGCGGGTGGTGACGAAGTGGATCAAGCCCGACCAGTGGCCCGTGGTCATCGTGGGACCGGTGGCCCAGAGCAAAGAGGCGCTGGAGAAGCTGGACCTGGGGCCGGTGTCGATCGCGCCGGCGGTCCCGGCCCCCAAGCCGGCGGCCTCGACGCCGTAGTTCGCGATCTCATGCAGGGCTGCTCGGCGTGTGTTCCCGCGCGGATTTGCCGCGCATGAATCGTCCGCTACTTCCCGTTCTTCGCCAGCGCCAGCAGATACTGCGTCGGGTTGAAGTAGTTCTTCAGGAACGACTCGCCCGCGCTGCGCTTGTACGAAATGTTCCGCGACGTCCCCGGCGGATACGTCTCGAAGTGCAGCATCGAGTCGTGCACCATGCGCCCCACCTCCGCGATGGGCTGCCCCGGCAGCACGGTCATGCCCTTCTTGATCCCGTACTTCTTCAGCGACGCGGGGTCCACCTCGCCGTAGTTGATCACCAGATCCCTGTGCTGCACCAGGAGGCACCAGACCAGGGGATGGTCGGCGGGATAGAAGGGGTAGAGGTTCACCACCGTGCCCGCCTCGCAGGCCACGATGATGTCGTGAAAGTCGCCGTACACGTCGATGCCCGCGTGGTAGCGGTCGGGCTCCTTCGCGCCTGCCGGCCGCGCTGCCAGGAACTCGCGCCCGCCCGACGACTTGCCCGCGCCAAAGCCCTTGCCGTCGCTGCCCTTGAAGCAGACGGCGCGGCCGTAATGGCTCTTCGGATTGCGCACGGGCCAGTACAGGCCGCTCGGTGGCGCGAAGACTGCCGCGCCGGTCGCCTTCGGGTCGGCCGCGGGCGCGTCCCATGGCTTCGCCGCGGGCGGCACCTCCGCCCAGTCGCCGCCGCTCACTTGCGACGGTTCCTCGTGGTCGATCTCCACGTGCTCTTCCGGATGCGCCTTGAGCCCCAGGTGCTTGTCGTCCTCGCTGGCCGGATACCAGCGCGGTAGCGCCCACCAGAACCACATCGGCACCATGTCCCAGTGAGCGCCCACGCTGTCGTGGTACGCGCCGGCGTCCTGCCACTCCTTGTGGTGCTTCGCCAGCCGCTCGGTCTTGATGCGGATGGAGATCCGCGCCGGCTGCTTGCCGCTGGTGTAGACGGCGTCGTCGACGTCGGCCTCGTCCTCCGCCGGTTCCACCACCTTGCCCTTCTCGCCGGCGCCGAGCGCGCGCGCGAAGGTCTGGCTGCCGCTGTAGGAGGGCCAGCCGCCCGTGCCCTTGTGCAGGGCGTAGACCGCCGTCACCGCGTTCTCCTTGAGCCCGTCCGCGTAGACCTTGGCGTTGTCGCTGGTGATGCAGGTGTCCATCAGGCCGAAGACCTTGAGCTTGTGTCCGGCGAACTGGGCGCCCTCCTCGGCGATCTTGTTCATGCCCTTGTGCGGATATCCGCCGGCGCCGCTGTGGCCCACCACGGTGACGGCGTCCTCGTCGACCTCCACGCTGGCGGAGGCGATGGCCGCCTCCACCGCGTCGACGAACTTGCCCAGATCGAAGTCGCCCCAGGGCGAGTCGGAGAAGTGGGTGGGCGCGGCGATCACCAGCGGCGTGGTCTTGCCGTCGGCCGTAAGCTTCGCCGCCAGCTTGCCCATGTGCAGGCGCTTCTCGTTGAGCGGCGGGTGCTTCTCCCGCGCCTTGGCGTTGATGCCGTGCAGCGCCACCACCAGCGGCCGCGGCCCGCTGTGGAAGCAGTGCGGGTGCGCCCACACGCGCGCGGTATTGCCGTTGAACTGGAAGTCGAGGCCGTTCTCGAAGAGCGGCCCGTGGCCCTCGGCGCCGCCGGTGGAGTGGGGCACGGGGCCCGCGGCCTTTTCGGCGGGCTTGTCGGCCGGCTTCTCCTCCGCCTGCTCCTCCTCGGCCGGCGCTGCGTCCTCGGCGACGGCAGCGGCGGGTTCTTCCAGATCGGCCGCGTGCAGATACGTGTAGGAGACGCTGCCGCCCGACTTCTCGATCAGCGCGGCCAGGTGCGCCCAGGGAGAGCCGGGCGCCGTGCCGCCCCAGACCACCTGCGTGCCCTTGGTGGGCCGCTGCACCTTGTCGCCCGCGGGCGCGCCGGCAAGCTGCACCTTGACGGTGCCGTAGTCGCCCTCCACCTCTCCGGCAATGCTCTTCGGCTCAGCCATTTCCGCCTCCGGAGAGCTTGGGGTCCGCGCCGCCGTCGGCCTTCCACTCCGCGCCGCCGGCGTTGTCGTACCAGCGCGCGAAGCCCCAGCAGTTGCCGAAGCCCTTCTTCACCTGGCTGGCGAACGTGTTCCACGGCCGCGAGACGCCCAGCCCCAGGCGGTTGTTCTTCGTCTTCTCGTCGTTGCGCACCCAGTCGTCCGCGGTCTTGCCGTCGGTCTTGCGCTCGTAGACCACGCCGCTGGCGGTGCCGTACTTGTCGTAGGCCACGCAGTTGGCGGAGAAGACGCGGGTGGAGACGGCCTTGATCTTCGCCACCTCGTAGTCCTTGCCCTCGAACTCCAGCTTGTCGGCCTTGAGGAAGGCCTGCAGCCGCGCCTCGAAGGTGGCCTCGTTCTCCTCCACCCACTGGCAGTCCTTCCTGGTCATCTTGTAGCCGCCCGCGCTCTGCGCCTTGGGGTCCGCGTGATCGCCGCAGGCGAAGTCGCTCTGGTCCACGAAGACGGGCGTCTTGCGGCCCTTGAGCGTCACCTCGTAGCGGATGTCGCCGACCAGCCAGTTGTGGCTGAACCAGCAGGCGTTGTCGCCCATGCGCACGTCGTTGAGGCAGGACTCGTCGCCCCACTTGCCGACCGGCTCTCCCACGCCCAGCCACTTCATCGCCCAGGCCGGCGCGATGTATTGCCCGTTGGCGAAGAGCTTCTTGCCGTCGGCCCCCTTGTACTTGCTCCCCTCCGCCTGGATCCAGACGTTGGAAAACACGCTGCCGTAGCTGACCGCCTTCTTCGCGTCTTCGGCCGGATGGTCCTTGATGCCCGGCGCCTTGGGCGTGCCCTGGACGACGTCCACTTCCAGGACTCCGTCGTCCTTCTGGATGCGCATCTTGCCGTCGGCCAGCGCGGCGAACACCGCGGCCATCTGCGAGTTGCAGCAGTTGCTCGAGCCCGAGGCGCCCCACTCGATGCCGAAGGCGTGCCAGAGCGAGACGCCGCCGGCGGTCTTCTTCGCCGGATCGATCCGCATCTGGTCGTCCAGCGCCGGCCATTCGTTGAGCACGCCCGCGGGCGCCTTGTACTTCTTGACCACGCCATTCCACGAGTAGGTGCAGCCCTGCCGCTCGCCGCCCTCGTCGCGCAGCTCCCAGTCGATCAGCGCGCGCATCATCCGCATGCCGAACTTCATCGACAGCTTCTTTGCCTTGCCGTCGAAGACGAAGGGCTTGTCGGCGGGCGGCGCGGGCTTGTCGTCCTTGGCCTTCGGCACCGGCTTGGGCGCAGGCGGCTTCTCCTCGCTCTGTGCCTTCGGCTTCGCCGGCTGCACCTCCTCGCCGGACGCCTTCCGCTCGTGGTCGATGGGCCGCGGCGCGCCCATACCGCCCGCGTCGAACCAGCCCTTCACCTTCCCGTCGGGCTGCAGCGCCTTGCCCTCGGTGCCATCGCCCGCGCCAAGCTTGAACTTCCAGCTCCCTTCCCAGAGCTGCCAGCTCTCGACGGGGTTCTCGTCGGCGCCAGGGTTGAGGCTGGACCGCAGCTCGAGCACGCACTTGTGGCCGTCGTCGTCGAGGAAGGCGGCGAAGAGCGTGTCGTTCCAATCCCCCGGCTTGGGCGAGATGAGGCAGCGGTCGTGCAGGTTCTTGACGCCCACCAGGTTGATCTTGCCCTTGCCGTCGTCCCACTTGCCCTTGGCACGCGCGACCACCGCCTTGAGCGCGTCGTACTGCTGCGCCGGCGCGGGCGGGAGCAGGGCCGCCGAAAGTTTCGCGCCGGCCCTGGGCGGATCGCCGGGATGCTCGCCGTGCTTGGGCGGCTCGTCGCCGAAGTCGTCCACGTGCATCCAGCCGGCGAACTTCTCTGGCACCTTGTCGACGGCGATGACCTGTACCGCGCTACTGACGCCCCCATCGGGGACCGGTCCCAGCACCCGGCCGCCGCCCAGGTAGACCATGGGGTTCTGCAACGCGTCGGTATCGTGGTCGCCGGATCCGAACCAGACCAGGTCGCCCGGGAAGATGTCGCCGGGAATCGTCGCGGGATCTCCGCCCGAAAGGTGCCACAGCGCCCCCAGGTGCGCCGCGTCGTCGGGCATCTCCTCGTCCGTCTTGAAGACGCCCACGCGCCGCATCGCCAGCGCGATCAGGTTCACGCCGTCGATGCCCTCGCCCGGCTTCTTCGACCCCGCCTTGTACGGCGCGCCGAGGAAGTTCATGCAGGCCTGGATGAACTCGTCGCGCTTGCCGGGAGCCTTGGCTGCTGGCGCCTCCCCGGGTTCCGGTGCCGTCGGCATCGGATCGCCGGGCTGCTTCACGGAGAGACAGAGGCGCCCGCCGTGGGAGCCGATGCGCACGCGCAGCGTGTGCTTGTCGATGGCCACGGGAGCGGGGAGCGTCTCGGCGCCCACCGGCGCCTGCGCGTGCTCGGCGGGCTTCCCTTGCGGCTGCGGTTTTGGCTGCGGCGCGGGCTTCCTGGCGGCAGGCTTCTTGTCCTCGGCCTTCGCGGGCGCGCCTCCCGTCGCATCGAGATGGGTCGAGGCCACCGATCCCGGCGGGTGATAGCAGTCCGCCTCGGTCAGGCCCGCGTATTGAATCAACTTGCCCCAATCGATATAGGGCCCGATATCCGACCGCCGCGCCGGGTCGATGTTGTAGTGCGTGCAGATCCCCCGGAAGTCGCGGCGGATCTTCTCGTCCTTCTTGAAGTCGTCCCAGCGGTGCGGCTCGGGCAACACGATGCGCGGGATTGCGTGCTTGAGGCAGAGCGCCTTGATCAGCTTGCCGAGTCCGACGTACTGCGCCTCGGTCCAGGTGGCCCAGTGCTTGAACCCGCGGAAGTCCTTCTCGAGGAAGACATCCTTCTCGTCGGCGCCGCAGTAGACGTCCTTCTTCTTCTCGGTGCTGTACTCGCTCACCATCTCGGAGCCCTGCTTCTTCAGGCCTCCGATGTTGTCCACCTCGATGCCGATGGAGTTGGGATTCCACCAGGTGGCGTGCCACGAGGTGTATTCGGTGGGGACCAGCAGATAGGGCGTGCCGCAGCGGCCGAGCAGGAAGTGCGCGCTGGCGCCGCCGTGGTCGCTCGCCCCCATCAGCCCCTGGAAGTTGCCGTAGCCACAGGTGATGTGCAGCGCGATGGAGGTGCGCGGCGCTTCCACCGTCTTGCAGAACTTGGAGAGCGGCACGCCATCGCGCTTGCAGACGCGCACCTCCAGCGGGTCCTCGCCCGGGACCTTCCATTGCTCCTTGGTCCACGCGACGTCGCCGTCCCGGTCCTTGGGGAGCCGATCGAGCCATCTCTTGTCGACCTTCTGCCAGAGCATCCCTACCTCAGCTCGTATCCGGCCTTCTCCATCGCCTCGAGGAGCGTGAGCACGCGCCACTCGTACAACTCGCCGTAGGGCGTCTGTCCGCTGACCCGCTTCCCCGTCTCCACGTACTGCCCGTCGTTGACCTTGGCGAAGGCGCTCTCGATCCCTTTGAAGAACGACTTCACCATGTGCAGATAGATCTTCGGATCGTCGTGGATGATCTGCCCCAGCTTCTGCTCGGTCAGATCGTCCACCGCGGGATAGCCGTTTGAGGTAAGCGCCGGCTCGCAGTGCTTCTTGTAGTTATCGCGGAAGGTGAGCTGGATGAGCCCGCGCCCGCGGAACTTCCAGAAGTCGCACTCGTGCACCTGGTCGAGGATGCCGCTGTCGTCCGGGTACTTGCTCCCGTTCCACTCCGCCACGCGGTCGTCGCCGATGGCGCCCATCGCCTTGAGCAGCGTGCCGGCGGGGCGGTTCATCTTCGAGGTGTTGTAGCTGGCCTTGCCAGCGGCGGTGGGCTCGAACATGTACTTCTCGCTGCCGTGCTCCGAGATGGGCTCCAGCGTCCCGCCGGTCTCGTTGTAGAAGATGCCGAAGAAGCCGAGGAATTCGTTGACCGTCAGCTCCTTGGCCCAGAGGTGCTCGACGTTGTCGAACACGGTCTGGAAGTTCTTCTTGTTCACCTTGCCCGGGAACATCGGCGCCGGCTTCTTCCACAGCTGCAGGGTAGGGTGGTTGCCCGGGTAGAGCGGGCGGAAGTCCTGGTTGAACCAGTCGGCGAAGTGCTTGCCGCCCACCAAAATGTTGCCGCTCTTCACCTTGTCGCCCGGCGTGCCGGGCACGACCGGCGCCACGTCTCCCATGAGTGCCTCGTAGCTCTGGCTCTTCTTCAGCTTGAGCGGCGCGTCCGCGCTCACAGGACCCAGCGGGGTGGTCGCGTCGACGAAGGCCAGCAGCACGACCGCCTCGCCACCGCTGCGCGAGAGGCCCAGCTTCCAGAAGACCTCGTAGGATGCGCCGAGCCCCGTGTCCTTGTCCTTGAACTCGTCCTGCTTGACGCCGGCCTCCGGCGCTTCCACGTTGCCGGTGCACTTCCACTGCGGGCCGCGCGCTTCCTGCGAGCAGACCACCGCCTCGCCGTTGCGCGGGTTGACCAAGAGGACGCGCAGGTTCTTTCCGCTGTCGCGCAGATATGGATAACCGGCGCCCGCCGTGCGCATGGGCAGCCGCACGTGCCAGCGCTCGCGCTCCTCCGCGCCGTCGCCCTTCACCACGCCGCTGACGAAGCAGTGCGACTTGTCGTGCTGCGCGCCGGCGCAGGAGGAGATCTCGGAGGGGCAGGCATCCTTCTTCACCGTGGGCAGCTTTCCTGGCTGGACCGCCGTCTTGCACGCCGTCTCGCTGCCGTTGCGGCAGGAGCCCAGGTTGCGCACGCGCACCGCCTCCGTGCAGCCGTTCTTTCTGCCTGCGGGCGCGAGGCCGGTCTTGCAGTCGGCCGCGCAGATTCCGACCTGGATTCCGTTTTCCGCCTTCCATGCCGCGTCGGCCTCGGTTCCCACCACC
The DNA here is from genome assembly GCA_035655715.1 of Myxococcales bacterium. Classification (GTDB taxonomy): domain Bacteria; phylum Myxococcota; class Myxococcia; order Myxococcales; family 40CM-4-68-19; genus 40CM-4-68-19. The sequence goes on from DASRTX010000112.1 coordinate 8,290, forward strand.
CAGGCCGGCGCGTCCGGGAACGAGGATCGCAACACGCCCGCGTGGTGCGCGAGCGCGGGGCCTGGCAGCAGCGCCTGCTCGTCG
>DASRTX010000113.1:0-3427 GCA_035655715.1 Myxococcales bacterium
AGCACGTCGACCAGCGACGGAGGGACAGGCCCTCCGGCGTGGCTGGCCCAGTAGATGGTCCGCCGGTACAGGTCCGCGACGGCAACCGAGGTCACCTTCAATCCATGGCGGGTGAGGCCATCCCTGACCGCCGAGATCATCGTTTGCAACGACGGGGCCAGGTTGGCCGTCCCCTGGTCCACGCGCAACAGGACCAGGACTGCGGTGCCGTTGTCTCCGCCCGTGCCCGTGCCCGGCACAGGAGGCGGACCGGCGTCGACGCCGGCATCTCCGAAGTCGATGCCGCCTCCGTCGTCGCCGACGCCTCCTCCGCCCCCGTCGCCGACGCCTCCTCCGCCCCCGTCGCCGACGCCTCCTCCACCCCCGCCGCCGCCGCCTCCGCCTCCGCCTCCGCCCACGCCAGAGTCCGCGGTGGTGACGCCGGCATCAACGGTGTCGTCGATGACGAGGACGCAGCCGCCCGCGAAGACGGCCAGGGCGGCGGTGGCGGCGGCGGCGCGGTTCATGGCGCCGAGACCATCCGGGGCCGCCAGGCGCGCACGTCCGCGGCCTGGATCCCCATGCGCGCCGCCTCCTCGCGCAGCCGCGCCACCAACTCGCGCCGAGCGGCCAGGAACTCCTCCCGCGGGGCGGCCGTACGCAGCGCCAGCTCCTCCTCCAGCTCCTTGCGCAGCCGCGACGGCGCCGCTTTGAGCACGTGCGCCTTGGCCGCATCGTCGGCGCCGCCCAGGTACACCACCAGCTTCGACGGCGCGATGCCCAGCGCTGCGGCCGAGAGCAGCTCCAGCGGGGCCCACGCCAGGGCAGATTCGGTGAGCAGCCCCGACGCGGCGCGGCCGTCGCCCTCGCGCCGCAGCTTCTCCACCAGCGCGTCCTGCTCCTCGCGGGGCAGCGAGTCCATGAGATCCGCCAGCGCCCGATCCGCCTCCGCCGGGCCAGCGTGCAGATCGGCGAGGTGCGCCCGCAGCTCGTCGGCCGCCGCCAGGGCATAGGAGGAGCTGACCTCGGGCTTGCGCGCCCAGGTCAGCGCGATCTCCTGCCTCTGCTCCGCCGGCAGCTCCCGGAGCGCGGCCGCGCGCAGGTGCGAGGGCGCCAGGCGCAGCGCCACTTCCTGCGCACCAGCCGAGAGCCCGCGCCATGCCGCGACGAACGCCTCGGCGCGAACGCCTTCGAGGAAGGCGAAGGCGTCCGCCTCGTGCACCCGCGAGAGGCGCGCCGCCAGGGCGCGCCCTTCCAACTCTTGCAGCCCGGCCGCGCGCGCCGCCGGATCGACCTGCTTCGCCACCTCGCCGGCCAGGGCGGCCAGCGCCGGCGCCAGCGCCTCGTCGCCGCGGAGATCGTCCAGCAGCTGGTCGCCCAGCTCGCGCACCCACCGCGCCACCAGCGCGTGCTCGCCCTTGCCCAGCGCTTCGCGCAGCACCGCGTTGCGCAGCGGCCGGTCGTCGGCCAGCTGCTTTGCCAGCCTGCGCGCGCGCTGGGGCGGGAACGGGTCGCGCTGCGGCTCGGCGGGCGCGGCGTCCGGCGGCAGGTCGTAGTAGGCATCCTGTGGCCGGCGGACGGCGAAGAAGAAGAGCGTCCCCAGCACGATGAGGATGGACCCGAGCAGGATGACGGCGGCGAGCATCGGCGCCGAATCCACCAGCTTGTCGAGCATGCGAGTGGAGACCGGGGCGGCGGCGGCGACCGGCGGCTCCTTCTTCTCCGGCTCCTTGTCGGCCTTGGGCGGCGGAGGCTCGACGTAGGGCGGCGGGTTGCGCGGCGGGAAGCTCACCTGCGTCACCTGGACGTTGGCGGGGACGCCGCCGCCGGAGAGCTTCTGTCCGATCAGGGCGCGGATGCGCGAGCGGAACGCCGCCGGCAGGCGCTGGTCCACCAGCACGTTGGCTCCCACCGAGCGCAGCACCGGCACGGTGCGCGCGCCGGGCGCCTCGAAGCCGGGCGTGGGATCGCCTCCAGCGTCCTCCTCCTCCACCCGCGCCGAGACGGAGAGCAGCACGCACTGCTCGGGACAGAGGGTGCGCAAGAGATCGGTGGTCTCGCCCCGCACCCGCTCCTCGGCCTCGTGCTGCAGTTTGGCCCCCGCCAGGGGCGCCGCCGCCAACAGCGCTGCAAACAGGATCACCATTGTTCACTCCACCCGGATGACGACGCGGCGGTTGACGGCGCGGCGCAGCTCCACGTCCTGATCTGCCGCCGCCGGCAGGGGACGCGTGTCGGCCAGGGCGCGCGCGCTCATGCGCTCGCGCTCCACGCCGGCGGACTGCAACGCCTGCAGCACGTTGATGGCGCGCTGCGAAGAGAGCTCCCAGTTCGAATGAAAGGATGCGGTGCTGATGGGCACGTCGTCGGTGTGCCCTTCCACGGTGACGGGCCGCCTGGGCAGCTCGCGCAACAGACGCGCGATCTCGCCGATGGCCGGCTGGGCCTCCGCGCGCACCACGGCGCTGCCCGAGTCGAAGAGCATCGCGTCGCGGAACTCGATGCCCAGCCCCTCCGCGTCGTCGCGCGTCCGGACTTTGTCGCGCAGGGCGGGCGTGCGGGCGATCAGCTGGTCCACCTTGTCCTTCAGGTCTTCCAGCGGGGCTGCCTGGTGCGTCCCGGAGAGCGCCGCGGCGATGCGCTCGAAGCGGGCGCGCTTCATCGGCATGGAGGCGATGATCAGCACGAAGAACCCGACCAGGAGCGTGAGCATGTCGGCGTAGCTGATCAGCCACAGCTCGTCGTGCTGGCTCTCCTGCGTCAGTTCGGGATCGTCGAAGCCCATCGCGGTCACTCCATCGCCAGATCGGCGCGCGCAGCGGCGTCAGCGGCCTCGACCCCGAAGAGCGCGCGCACGTCGGCCAACGGCTTGCCTTCGCTCACGAGGATCAACGCGCGCGAGAGCAGCCGTGCCTCCTCCATGGTCGCGGTCGCCTGGACGTGCACCAGCTTCGCCAGGGGCTGGTAGAGGCCGTTGGCCAGCACCAGGCCGTACAGGGTGCAAAGCAGCGCCAGCGCCATCGACGGGCCCAGGTGTTCGAAGTCGTGCAGGTCCTTGAGCAGCGTGATCAGGCCCAGCGTGGTGCCCACGAGGCCCACCGCCGGCGCCACCCGCGCCAGCGCGGTGAGCACGTCCTCGCTGCGCCGCATGGTGGAGGCCATCACCGAGCTGGCGGTGGCGGCGGTGCGCTCGATCTCCTCGCCGGTGTACTGCTTCACCACCAGCGGCGCGAGCTGGCGGATGAGGTCGTGCTGCGCGGACTCTGCCACCGCCAGGGCCTCGCCGGCCCGACCGCGCCGCACCTCGGAGGCAAAGCGGGACAGCTCCTCGTGCAGCACCGCGCGCGAGCGCGTGGCCGAGAAGCGCATGGCGCGCCATACCGTCCGCACGCACTGGCCCAGCTCCTCGAACTTGTGCGCGACCAGCGAGATGCAGAGCGGTCCCGCG
>DASRTX010000114.1:0-7003 GCA_035655715.1 Myxococcales bacterium
CATGGGGTCACCTACAGCGAGCCCGCGCTGGAGGCGGCGGTGGACCTCTCGTCCAAGCATCTGGTCGACCGGCACCTGCCGGACAAGGCCATCGACGTCATCGACGAGGCTGGCGCGCTGCAGCGGATGAAGCCGGAGAACGAGCGCGTGCCGGTGATCGGCGTGCCGGAGATCGAGCAGGTGGTGGCGAAGATCGCCCGCATCCCGCCGCGCAGCGTCTCCAGCGACGACAAGTCGGCGCTGCGGAGCCTCGCGCCCGAGCTGAAGAAGGTCGTCTACGGCCAGGACGCGGCCATCGAAGCCCTGGCAAGCGCGATCCTGCTCTCGCGGTCCGGGCTCGGATCGCCCACCAGGCCCATCGGCAGCTTCCTCTTCTCCGGCCCCACCGGCGTGGGCAAGACCGAGCTGGCCAAGCAGCTGGCGCGGATCATGGGCGTGCCGCTGATCCGCTTCGACATGTCCGAGTACATGGAGAAGCACACCGTGAGCCGCTTGATCGGCGCTCCTCCCGGCTACGTGGGCTTCGACCAGGGCGGCCTGCTCACCGACGCCATCCGCAAGCAGCCGCACGCGGTGCTGCTGCTCGACGAGGTCGAGAAGGCGCACCCGGACGTGTTCGACATCCTGCTTCAAGTGATGGACCACGCCACCCTGACCGACAACAACGGCAGGCAGAGCGACTTCCGGCACGTGGTGCTGATCTTCACCACCAACGCCGGCGCCCGCGACATGACCGCGGCTCGAGTGGGCTTCGGCGCGGCGGCGCGCAACTTCATGGTCGCGGGGAGCAAGCTGGGCGAGAAGATCGCCTCGTTCGATCTCGACTCGGGCCCGGGCGGCGACGCGAAGAAAGCCATCGAGCGCACCTTCAGCCCCGAATTCCGCAACCGCCTGGACGGCTGGATCGCCTTCTCCAGCCTGCCGATGGAGGTGGTGGAGCGCATCGTCGACAAGCAGCTCGACGAGCTGCGCGCCCAGCTCAAGGAGAAGAACGTCGAGCTGGAGCTGACGCCCGAGGCGCGGCGGTGGCTGGCCGACCGCGGCTTCTCGCCGCAGTTCGGCGCTCGGCCCATGGCCCGGCTCCTCCAGACCGCGCTGAAGAAGCCGCTGGCGGAGCGCATCCTCTTCGGCGATCTGGAAAAGGGCGGCAAGATAGTGCTGGGCGTGGCCGACGACCGGCTGGAGCTGCGCAAGGACTAGGGATCAGCGGCCCTTCCACTTCGGGGCGCGCTTCTCCGCGAAGGCCTTGAGGCCCTCGAGGCGGTCCTCGCTGAGCAGGGGCTTCTCGTAGTGGTCCCGCTCCCGCTCGAGCGCGACATCCATCGCCAGGTCCCAGGCCTCGTCGATCGATGCCTTGGCCGCCGCGATGGCCACCGGCGCGTTGGCGGCGATCTCCCCCGCCAGCGCCAGCGCCGCCGAGACGGAGTCGCCCGCCGCCGAGATGCGGTTGGCGATGCCGAGCTGCAGCGCCTCCGGCGCATCGACCCGGCGCGCGGTGAGGATCAGATCCTTGGCGCGGCCCAGGCCGACGAGGCGGGCCAGCCGCACCGTGCCGCCGCCGCCCGGGATGACGCCGATCTTCGTCTCCGTGAGACCGATCTGCGCGGCCGGATCCATCACGCGCAGGTCGCAGGCCAGCGCCAGCTCGAAGCCGCCGCCCAGCGCCAGGCCGTTGACCGCCGCGATCCACGGCTTGGGGCAGCGCTCGATCTCGCGCAAGCCCGCGTGCAGCTCCATCAGCCAGCGGCGCACGTCGTCCTCGGTCCAGCCCTGCCGCTCTTTCAGATTGGCCCCGGCGCAGAAGGCGCGGTGGCCGGAGCCGGTGATCACCACGCCGCGCAGCGAAGGCGCAACCGCCGCCTGCCGCGCGTGCTGGGCCAGCTCGGCCACCAGCGCGCGCGAGAGCACGTTCATCTGCTGCTCTTTGTCGATGGTGAGCACGCGGATTACGCCGCGGTCTTCGCTCTTGATCTCGGGCATGGTCAGGTGGCGCCCGCCGGGCGGGCCTCTCCGGGATGGCGCCGGCCGAGGGCGGCCTGCAGTCGGCGGCCCGGCAGCTTGCGGTCCACCAGCTCCTGCGCCAGGGCACCGGCCTCGATCAGCTTGTCGAGGTCCACCCCGGTGGCGATGCCCATGTCGGCGAGCATCGAGGCCAGATCCTCGGTGGCGAGGTTGCCGGCGGCGCCCGGCGCGTAAGGGCAGCCGCCCATGCCGCCGATGCTGGTGTCGAAGATGGTCACGCCCAGCTCCATGCCCGCGAGGCAGTTGGCCAGCGCCGTCCCGTGGGTGTCGTGCATGTGCAGGGCCAGCATCGAAACCGGAACCTCGCGCAGGAAGAGCTCGACGATCTCCCGCGTCTGCCGCGGGTTGCCCACCCCGATGGTGTCGCCGAGCGAGAGCTCGTCGCAGCCGATGTCGCGGAGCTGGCGCCCGATGCCGGCAGCCCGGACCGGATCCACCTTCCCCTCGTAGGGACATCCCCAGACGGTGCTCAGGTAGGCGCGCACGAACAGGCCCCGCTGCTTCGCGGCAGGGACGATCTCCCCGAAATGCTCCAGCGACTGCGCGACGCTCTTGTTGGTGTTCTTCAGGTTGTGCGACTCGGTGGCCGACATGAACACCGCCACCTCCCGCAGGCCGGCGGAGATGGCACGGTCCAGGCCGGTGCGGTTGGGGACCAGCGCCGCGTAGCGCACGCCGGGCGACCGAGGCACGCGCCGCGCCAGCTCGTCGGTGTCGGCGAGCTGCGGAATCCAGTCGGGCCGCACGAAGGACCCCAACTCGATGCGGGAGAGCCCCGCGGCGGCCAGCGCGGTGACCAGCCGGAGCTTGCTTTCCAGAGGCAGCGCGGCGGCCTCGTTCTGCAGCCCGTCGCGGGGGCCGACCTCGTAGAGCGTGACGCGTTTGGGGAGCATGCGCTATCCGCGCGCCCGCACGTTCTCGCGCACCCACTGGGCGATCGATCGGGTGGTCGCGCCCGGGGTGAAGATCTCCTTCACGCCCAGCTTCTTCAGCTCGGGGATGTCCGGGTCGGGGATGATGCCTCCGCCGAATACCACCACGTCCTGCGACCCCTGCTGCTTGAGTAGATCCAGCACCGCGGGAAAGAGGGTCATGTGCGCGCCGGACATGATGGACAGGCCGATGCCGTCCACGTCCTCCTGCACGGCGGCGGCGACGATCATCTCCGGGGTCTGGTGCAAGCCGGTGTAGATGACCTCGAAGCCCTCGTCCCGCAGCGCGCGGGCGATGATCTTGGCCCCTCGATCGTGGCCGTCGAGGCCGGGCTTTGCCACCAGGATGCGGATCTTGCGGCTGCTGTCTGCCATCAGGAAGCTTTCTCCAACAGGGCGATGAGCTGCGGGGTCTCGTTCGTCAGCGGCGTGTCCGGCTCCAGGCGCCGCAGCGAGAGCCCCGCGGTCCGGGCCAGCTCGGCCAATTGGGGCGGCGCATAGTACCTGATGGAAACTGTGGCCGAAAGCCTCTCGCCGCCCGGCGGCGCGAGGCTGCGCGTCACGCGGTCGACATTGGCAGCCGGGTCCCAGCTGCTCTCCTCGACCACCCGGCCCAGGCCAGGGACGTCCTCCGCAAAAGACGCGTCCGGGTGCTCGGCCATGCGCAGCGGGTTGTCGGTGGTGAGCACCAGGCTGCCGCCGGGCCGCAGCACGCGGCAGGCCTCGCGCATCGCGGCGACGGCGTCGGCGTGCGTGCCCAGGAACATGGAGCTGTAGAAGCAGAAGGCGGCCGAGAGCGAGGCCGCGTGCAGCGGCAAGGAGCGGAGGTCCGCCTGCAGCAGGCGCGCCGAGGGCGCCTGGCGCCGTGCCTCCGCGAGCAAAAGAGCGCTGCGGTCGATGCCCAGCGGGTGCGGATGGCCGGCCTGCGCCAGCGCGCGCAGGTGGCGGCCATAGCCACACCCCAGATCGGCGAGCGGCTTGCCGGGCGCAACCTGGGCCAGCCGCAGTGCCGTGCGCACGTCCTCCCCTGCCAGCCGCGGCGAGGCAAACCGCCGGGTCAGCTCGAGGAAGAGGCGGTCGGCTACCGCGTGGGCTCCGGGATCCATTCCTCTGCCCAGCGCTCCAGCCCGCCGATCACCTTGGCCAGCGCGCGGCCCTTCGCGGTGAGCTGGTACTCGACGCGCACCGGCTGGTCGTCGATGACGTTGCGCAGGACGACGCCGGCGCCCTCCAGCTCCTTGAGGCGTCCGGAGAGCATGGTCTCGTTGACCACCTCCAGCTCGGCGCGGAGATCGCTGTAGCGGTGGGGGCGGCGGGAGAGCACCTGGATGATGAGGGCGGTCCAGCGCTTGCCGATCAGGTCGGCGGCGCTCTGGAAGCGGGGGCACAGCCGGAGGGAGAACGGGACCGCCATGGGGGCAGTATAGCGCCCCGAATCCCGGGGCGCATGAAAGCATCAGTTACTACGGAAACTGTAGTTACTCTACTTTCTGGAGCTACTCACATGGCAAGCAGCACCTGGAACATCGACCCCTCCCACTCCGCCATCCACTTCTCCGTCCGCCACATGGTGGTCTCGAAGACCCGCGGCCGGTTCACCAAGTGGAGCGGCCAGCTCAAGTTCGACCCGGCCAACCCGGCCGCTTCGTCGGTGGAGGTCACCATCGATCCCGCCAGCATCGACACCGCCGACGCCCAGCGCGACGGGCACCTGCGCTCGCCCGACTTCTTCGACGTGGAGAAGTTTCCCAACGCGTCGTTCAAGAGCACCGGCGTGCAGGACCTGGGCGGCGACCGGCTCCGCATCACCGGCGATCTGACGCTGCACGGCGTGACCCGCAGCGTGGTGCTGGAGGCCAGCTACGAGGGCACCGGCAAGGACCCCTGGGGCGGGGAGCGCGCCGGCTTCAGCGGCACCGTGAGCGTGGACCGCAAGGACTTCGGCCTCACCTGGAACAAGGCGCTGGAGACCGGCGGCCTGCTCGTCGGAGAGAAAGTGGAGCTGACGCTGGAGGTCGAGGCGGTCAAGCAGGCAGCCCAGCAGGCGGCATAGTCGCCGCGCAGGCGCGTCTCCCTGGGCGTTGACGATATTAAGCCCCTGCGCTAAATGTCGTCCCCACCCAAGGAGGCGTGCGTGGCCAGGTCCGCTCCGGTGCTGACGCTCGTGACGTACCAACCGAAGAAGGGAAAGGAGGCCGAGCTCCTCGCCCTGGTGCAGAAGCATTGGCCCGCGCTGCAGAAAGTGGGCCTGGTCACGGCGGAGCCGGCGAAGATCTGGAAGGCCACCGACAAGCGCAAAGGGACGGTCTCGTTCGTCGAGATTTTCTCCTGGCGCGACGGCGAGGCCTCCGGCATCGCCCACCAGACGCCTGAGGTGATGGCGGTCTGGGAGCCGATGGGCGCGGTGATGGAGGACATGAGCATCGAGCAGCTCGAGGCCGTCTGAAGCGCGGCGCCGACCCTCGCGGCCGGCTCGAGGCCCTGGAGGCCGTCTTCTCGGCGCTGGCGCACCCTGCCCGCCGACAGATGCTGCTCACCGTGCACTTTCGCGGCGGCTCGATGACGGCAGGCGAGATCGCGGGGCGGTTCAAACACGCGTGGCCCACCACCACGCGGCACCTGCAAGTGCTGGTTGACGCCGGCTTGCTACAGGCGCACCGCGAGGGGCGGCAGCGGGTCTACCAGCTGAACCGCGACAAACTCGAGGTGATTCTCGATTGGATCGGGTGGTTCAAGAAGCCGGCCGTGTCGCGCTGACTTCCTGCTCCCGTGCTCGTGCTGGACGTCGTGCACGCGCACAGGCACGGCTCTTAGAAAGTCCCCTTCTCCCTGTACGCGCCCCACACTTTCCGGAACACGTCGCACACCTCGCCCAGCGTGCAATAGGCCTTCACCGCCTCCAGCACCGGATACATGAGGTTCTTGTCCCCTCGGCAGGCGTCCTCCACGGCCCGCAGCTTGTCCTGCACGTCCCGCTGCGAGCGGCTCCGCTTCACGGCATTGAGGCGCTCCACCTGCCCGTGAACCAGTTCCTCGTCGATCTTCAGCGTGGGGATGGGCTCGTCCCGATCCTTCCGGAAGGCGTTGACCCCGACGATCTTGCGATCGCCTGCGTCCACCTCGCGCTGCCACTGGTAGGCGCTCTCCGCGATCTCGCGCTGCGGATAGCCCTCCTCGATGGCGCGGATGATGCCGCCGAGACGATCGATCTTGCCCAGGATCTCCAGGCACCTCTTCTCCGTCTCGTCGGTGAGGTACTCCACCAGATAGGAGCCGGCCAACGGATCCACGGCGCGGTCGACCCCGCTCTCGTGAGCGATGATCTGCTGCGTGCGCAGCGCGATGGTCACCGCCTCCTCGGTGGGCAGCGCGTAGGTCTCGTCCAGCGAGTTGGTGTGCAACGACTGCGTGCCGCCCAGCACCGCGGCCAAGGCTTGGAGAGCGGTGCGCACCACGTTGTTGTAGGGCTGCTGCGCGGTGAGCGACACGCCGGCGGTCTGCGCGTGCGTGCGCAGCGTCATGCTGAGCGGCTTCTTCGCGCCGAACTTCTCCTTCATCACCCGCGCGTAGATGCGCCGCGCCGCGCGGAACTTGGCGATCTCCTCGAAGAAGTCGTTGTGCACGTCCCAGAAGAAGCTGAGCCGCGGCGCGAAGTCGTCCACGTCCATGCCGCGCTTCTTGCACTCCTCCACGTAGCCGAAGCCGTCGGCCAGCGTGAAGGCCAGCTCCTGGATGGCGGTCGCTCCAGCCTCGCGGATGTGGTAGCCGCTGATCGACACCGGATGCCACCTGGGCATGTGCTTCGCGGTGTACTCGATCATGTCCACCACCACGCGGGTGGCCGGGCGCGGACCCACCACCCATTCCTTCTGCGCGATGTACTCCTTGAGCACGTCGTTCTGGATGGTGCCGCCCAGCTTGTCCTGAGAGACGCCCTGCTTCTCGGCCACCGCGACATAGGCGCACAGCGCGAAGATCGCGCTGGCGTTGATGGTCATGCTGGTGGTGACGCGGTCCAAGGGGATCCCGCTGAACAGGACCTCGAAGTC
>DASRTX010000115.1:0-2378 GCA_035655715.1 Myxococcales bacterium
TGGGAGGGCGATGGGAGAGGGGCCAGGGGTGAGGTTTCGGGGTGGGCGGGAAGCCCCAGTTGTGATACCTTCCCCCGGATCTTCCCGGCCTCCGGTCGGCGCCGCTGTACGTGTCGGAGCCGCAGCGGCTGCCGGAAGGGCCTGGAACGCCCCAACCGTCAGCGCGACGTACCCCTGCGGCCCCTGGCCACCGCCGGGCGCAGGTACGCGCTGTGAATTGTCGGCTTTGCCGTTAAGACAGGATCTTTGGAGGATTTATGCGTGAACATGAGCCCCTTGCCCGGACCGGCCCGTCGCGGCGAAAGCTGTCGGTCCTCGGGCTGATGGCGTTCTTCATCGCCATCCTGACCGCCCTGCCCGCCTCCGCCAGCGAGGCCGAGCTCGTGCTGCCCGACCTGGGGAGCGTCTCGTTCCTCGGCGGCATCAATGGGCACAACCTGCTGCTGGGCGGCCTGGTCGTCTGCGTCCTCGGCATGCTCTTCGGGCTCTGGATGTACACCCAGCTCAAGAACATGCCGGTCCACCGCTCGATGCGCGACATCTCCGAGCTGATCTTCGAGACCTGCAAGACCTACCTGGTCACCCAGGGCAAGTTCATCCTGCTGCTCGAAGTCTTCATCGGCCTGGTGATGATCTATTACTTCGGCTGGCTGCGGCACTTCGACGCCGCCAAGGTGATCACGATCCTGATCTTCAGCCTCATCGGCATCGCCGGCAGCTATGGCGTGGCCTGGTTCGGCATCCGGGTCAACACCTTCGCCAACTCGCGCTCGGCCTTCGCCAGCCTGCGCGGCAAGCCGTTTCCGACCTATGCCATCCCGCTCAAGGCCGGCATCTCGATCGGCATGCTGCTGATCAGCGTCGAGCTGTTGATGATGCTCGGCATCCTCCTCTTCGTGCCGCGCGACTACGCCGGCCCCTGCTTCATCGGCTTCGCCATCGGCGAGTCGCTGGGCGCGGCGGCGCTGCGCATCGCGGGCGGCATCTTCACCAAGATCGCCGACATCGGCTCCGACCTGATGAAGATCGTCTTCAACATCAAGGAGGACGACGTCCGCAACCCCGGCGTGATCGCCGACTGCGTGGGCGACAACGCGGGCGACTCGGTCGGCCCGACGGCGGACGGCTTCGAGACCTACGGCGTCACCGGCGTCGCGCTGATCACCTTCATCCTGCTGGCGGTGAACCAGGCGGTCGCGGGCCCCGGCTTCCAGATCATCCAGACCCAGCTCCTGGTCTGGATCTTCGCCATGCGCGTCATGATGATCGTCACCAGCGCCGTCTCCTACTTCATCAACGAGACGATCGCCAAGGGGCGCTTCAGCAACGCCGACACGATGAATTTCGAGGCGCCGCTGACCTCGCTGGTCTGGCTGACCTCGATCCTGTCGGTGATCGTCACCTACGCCGCCTCCTACCTGCTCATCCCGCACCTCAACGGCAATGACACGCTGTGGTGGAAGCTGTCGACGATTATCTCCTGCGGCACGCTCGCCGGCGCGCTGATCCCCGAGCTCGTCAAGGTCTTCACCTCGACGGAGTCGGACCACGTCAAGGAAGTGGTGACCGCCTCCCGCGAGGGCGGCGCCTCGCTCAACATCCTCGCCGGCCTGATCGCGGGCGACTACAGCGCCTACTGGCTGGGCCTGACCATCGTGGCCCTGATGGGCGCCGGCTACGGCGTCAGCACGACGCTGCCGGGCAACCTGATGATCGCCCCCGCCGTGTTCGCCTTCGGCCTCGTGGCCTTCGGCTTCCTCGGCATGGGCCCGGTGACCATCGCCGTCGACTCCTACGGCCCGGTGACCGACAACGCGCAGTCGGTGTTCGAGCTGTCGACCATCGAGACGCTCCCGAACATCAAGGCCGACATCCAGAAGGAATTCGGCTTCGCGCCCGACTTCGACCGCGCCAAGCACCACCTGGAGGCCAACGACGGCGCCGGCAACACCTTCAAGGCCACCGCCAAGCCCGTGCTCATCGGCACCGCCGTGGTGGGCGCCACGACCCTGATCTTCTCGATCATCGTCGTGCTCACCAACCGCATGACCACGGGGATCGAGAACCTCTCGATCCTCAATCCGCCGTTCCTGCTCGGCCTGATCACCGGCGGCGCCATCATCTACTGGTTCAGCGGCGCCTCCTGCCAGGCGGTGTCCACCGGCGCCTACCGCGCGGTCGAGTTCATCAAGAAGAACATCCGGCTCGACGCCGGGGCCGAGAAAGCCTCCACCGAGGACAGCAAGCGGGTGGTCGAGATCTGCACCACCTACGCCCAGAAGGGGATGTTCAACATCTTCCTGACGGTGTTCTTCAGCACTCTGGCCTTCGCCTGCCTGGAGCCCTACTTCTTCATCGGCTACCTGATCTCGATCGCC
>DASRTX010000116.1:0-8859 GCA_035655715.1 Myxococcales bacterium
TGTCCTTCACCCGCACCACGTGCTGGCCGGGAACGAGGCCCTCCAGCGGATGTGCGAGCGGCAGCGTTCCCGCCGTCTTCCCGTCGATGAACAGCACCGCCCCCTGCGCGCCCGGCACCTCCAGCCGCAGCGAGCCGGTGAAGCGCGCCGGCGCCAGCAACTGCACCGCTGCTTCGTGCATGGTCTCGATCAGCGCGTCCTGCGTGCCGCTGACGGGAAGAGTGGCACGGCGCAGCTCCTGGCCGCTCTTCGCGTCGAGCAGCTTGAGATCGATCATGAAGGCGTCGCCCAGCTGGCTGGTGGTGCCGACGATCAGCTGCCTCGCACCCGCGTGCGCGGCGGCCGCCGTCGCGCAGGAAATCCGCGCCTCGCAGCCCGGCTCGCGCTGGAGCGCCTCGATCACGTCCTTCTCAGGCGCGAGGCGGGCCTCGCCCAGCTGGGACACTTCGTTCCGGAAGGTGACCTCGAGCGCGTGCACCACGTCGGCCGGAGCGCCCAGCGGATGCAGCGGCAACAGCGCCACCACCAAGGGAGGTGGTGCCGCCGTGGCGAGCACGGTGGCTGCAAGCGCTGCCCACATGACGGCCCCCATCCTCCCATCCCGGGCGGCGCGCACCCAAAGAAAATTACAGGGTACGTGAGCCCAAGCTTCCTGCATTACACTGCCGGATTGCAATGTGCCGCCTCTTCGGCTGCAGATCCCGCGATCCCAGCGGCGTCTCCCACGAATTGTTCCAGGGCGCCAATGCCTTGCGCGTGCAGAGCCGCGAACACCCGGACGGTTGGGGCCTGGGCTGGTACGAGAGCGGCGCTCCCCGTGTGGTGCGCAGCCTCACCCCGGCCCATGGGGACGCAGATTTCGAGAAGCTGTCGCAGTATGTGAGCGCGACCACGGTGTTGGCGCACGTCCGGCGCGCCAGCGTCGGCCGGGTGGCCGCGGAGAACACGCACCCGTTCGAGCGCGGCCCGTGGCTCTTCGCGCACAACGGCACGCTGCCCGACTGGGAGCGCGCGAGGCGTCCGCTCGAGGAGCAGATCCATCCCTCCCTGCGCGACGAGCTGCGCGGCGAGACCGACAGCGAGCGTTGCTTCCTGCTCTTCCTCAGCCGACTTCGCCGGCGCTGCGACGTCGAGCGCTCCGACGCCGCCTCCGCGGCAGCCGCGCTGGCCGAGACGGTGGCGCTGGTGCGCGAGATCTGCGAGGCGGGCGGGCAGCAGGCCAGCACCACCTTCCTCGCCACCGACGGGCGCCTGTTGGTCGCCTGCCGCCGCGGCCGCACCCTCTTCCTCTCCTCGCCCGCGCCGGATCGCGACGGCCGCTGCGGCTACGTGGCCGTTGCCAGCGAGGATCCGGGCGAGCCGCCTCCGGGCGGGAAGCGCGCCTGGCGCCTCTTGCCGGAGGAGGCGCTGGTGGCGGTGGACGCCGATCTGCGCCTCGAGGTCACTTCGCTTCTTCCGCGCTAGCGATGCCGGCCGCGACGAGCGCGGCAAGCAGGCGCTCGCCCGATCTCCCCGTGGCGTGGAGCTGCAGCCTCCGCGTGGCTGGCCCCGCGTACTGAAGCGCGATCTCGAGCCTGTCGGCGGGAAGCGCGGACCCGGCGCGCTCGGCCCACTCGCACAGCGTCGCGGCAGGTTCCGCCAGCAGATCGTCGAACCCCAGCGCGAACAGCTCCGCCGGTCCGGAGATCCGGTAGAGATCCAGATGCTGCAGCGGCACCGGCCCGGCGTACAGGTTGACCAGCGCGAAGGTGGGCGAGCTGGCCGGTTCCGCGCCGGCGCCCTCGGCGGCGGCCTTCACCAAGAGGGTCTTGCCGGCGCCCAGCTCCCCGGTGAGCGCGACGAAATCGTGCGGACGGAGCGCCGCGCCCAGCTTGCGCCCCAGGGCCCGCGTCGCGGCCGGACTCTCCAGCAAGAGCTCGCGCATCAGCGCTGCCAGCGCCGGAACAGGCGCGGGAGTCCCACGCGCACGATGTCGGTGGCGACGAGCGGGGTCTCGCCCACCCATGCCGCCGCCTGGTCTCCGGCCAGGGCATGGAGGACCACGGCCAGCCGCGCGCGGTCGCCGGTGCCGCCCACGCCTCCGCGCCGGGCGAGGACCGCTGCGGCGATTCCCGTGAGCACGTCGCCCGCGCCGGCGGTGGCCATGCCCGGGTTGCCCGCCGCGCAGATGGCGGTGGTGCCCTCGGGATCCGCCACCACGCTGTGAGCACCCTTGAGCACGATGCAGGCGCCGAAGCGCTGCGCGGCGCGGGCCGCGGCGTCGACGCGGTCGGCGAGGATGCGCTCCGTCTCGTCGCCGGTGAGGCGCGCGAACTCGCCCGGGTGCGGGGTGAGGAGCGGCCGCGCCTGGGCCTTGCGCACCCACTCGGCGATGCGCTCGCGGTGCTCGGCCAGCGCGTTGAGGGCGTCGGCGTCGAGAACCGCCGAATCGGCGCCCGCGAGCAACTCGCCGATCAGCGGGCCGGTCTCGGGGCCGCGCGCGATGCCGGGCCCGATCGCGAGCGCGCTCTTGCCCTTCAAGGCCTCGCGCAGCGCAGGAAGATCCCGCGCCGCGAGGGGCCCGTCTCCGGGCAGCGGGACGAACATCGCCTCTGGCAGGCCGTGCAGCGCGGCGGCGACGTCCGGGCGGGCAGCCAGCGTGACCAGGCCCGCGCCGGCGCGCAGCGCGGCTTCGCACACCATGGCTGCGGCGCCGCTCTTGCCCGGCGAGCCCGCCACCACCAGCACATGTCCGAAGTCGTTCTTGTGCGCGTTGCGCGGCAAGGGAGCGAGCTGCGCGCGCGCCCAATCCTCGTCGATCAGCTCGCAGGCGGGCCCGGGCAGCTTCTCCTCCAGCTTGCGTGGAATCCCGATGGGCGCCACCTCGATGCGGCCGGCGCATCCGGCGCCCGGATGCAGGTAGAGGCCGCGCTTCGGCGCGTGCAGCGTCACCGTCACGTCGGCGCGCGCGAGGTGCGCCGGGTAGACGTGGCCGGTGTCGGCATCGACGCCGCTGGGCACGTCCACCGCCACGATGCGGGCGCCGCGCTCGCGCGCTTCGTTCATCGCGCGGATGGCCTCGGCCTCGGGACCGTCGGGAGGCCGGGAGAGGCCGCTGCCGAACACCGCGTCCACCACGACGGTGCCCGGTCCGGGAAGCGGGGCCTGTCCAACGTCGCCGGCGGCCGCCGCCCAGGCCCGGGCTGCCAGCGCCGCGTCGCCTTTCAGCGACTCGGGCGCCCGTGTGTACCGGGTGTACACCTGGTACACATCGCGCAGCAGCCGGGCAGCCACCGACCCGTCTCCGCCGTTGTTCCCCGGCCCGCAGAACACCACCACTTCCCGCGGCTGCAGCGCCGCCACCGCGCGCGCCACCGCCGCGCCGGCGCTCTCCATCAGCACGCGGGTGGGCAGCTCGGCCTCCGCCGCCGCGAGCCGATCCAGCTCGCGCTGTTCGGCCGCGGTCAGCAGCCTCATCCGATCAGGTCCTTCATGTCGCGCACGGCGCGTTCGAGGCCGGTGAGCACGGCGCGGCAGACGATGGCATATCCAATATTCAGCTCGGTGATCTCCGCGATCTCCGCCACCGGCTTCACGTTCCAGTAATCGAGGCCGTGTCCCGCGGCGACGCGCAGGCCCAGCTTGGCCGCGGCCCTCGCCGCCTCCACCACCCGCGCCAGCTCGTGGGAGCGGTCGCGCGGCGTGCGCGCCTCGCAATAGCGTCCAGTGTGCAGCTCCACCGCCTGCGCGTCGGCGCGGTGGCTGGCCCTGATCTGCTCGAGGTCGGGATCGACGAAGAGCGACACCTCGACGCCGGCATCCCGCAGCGAGCGCGTCACCCGGCGGATCTCCTCGCGGCCGGTGATCACGTCCAGCCCGCCCTCGGTGGTCAGCTCCTCGCGCCGCTCGGGCA
The DNA here is from genome assembly GCA_035655715.1 of Myxococcales bacterium. Lineage (GTDB taxonomy): Bacteria > Myxococcota > Myxococcia > Myxococcales > 40CM-4-68-19 > 40CM-4-68-19. The sequence goes on from DASRTX010000116.1 coordinate 3,893, forward strand.
CCAGCGTCGCCGTCTCGGGCCGGTGCTGCAGGGCCAGCTCCAGCATCGGCTGCACCGCAGCCATCTCGAGGTTGAGGGTGCCGTTGACCGTGTCGCGCAACATCTCGAGATCCCGGTCGTTCACGTGCCGGCGATCTTCGCGCACGTGGAGCGTGATCTGATCTGCCCCGCCCAGCTCCGCCAGCGCGGCCGCCACCACCGGGTCCGGATACCTGCCCTTCCGCGCCTGCCGCAGCGTGGCGACGTGATCGATGTTCACCCCGAGCCGCATGCCCGGAGCTTATCAAGATTACGCGCCGATGGCCTTCTTCAGCTCGGAGGCGATCTGCTGGGCATAGCCGTCGATCGCTTTCTTCTCCGGCCCCTCCACCAGCACTCGTACTTTTGGCTCCGTTCCGCTGTACCGCACCAGCACGCGCCCGTTGCTGCCCAGCTTCTTCTCCACGTCGCGGATGGCGCGCATCACGCCGGGCAGCGACCCCAGCTCGGGCTTGCTCTTCACCGCGAGCCCGAGCTGCGCCTGCGGGAAGACCTCCATGCACTTCGCCAGCTCGGAGAGGGGCTTGCCGCTCTCCACCATCACCGCCAGCACCGAGAGCGCGGCCACCGTGCCGTCGCCGGTGGTGGCGTTGTCGAGGAAGATGAGGTGACCGCTCTGCTCGCCCCCGAAGCTGTACCCGCCCCGCCGCAGCTCCTCCACCACGTAGCGGTCGCCCACGCGCGTCCGCACCACGCGGCCGCCCGCGCGCGCCAGGCACTGGTCGAGCCCCAGGTTGCTCATCACGGTTGCCACCACGGTCTTCCTGGGCAGCGCCCTGCGCCGCATCAGATCGAGCCCGCAGATGGCCATCACCGCGTCGCCGTCCACCACGTTGCCGTGCTCGTCGGAGACGATCAGCCGGTCGGCGTCGCCGTCCAGCGCCACGCCCACGTTCGCGCCGGTCTTCTTCACCACCTTGCACATGGTCTCCGGGTGCAAGGCCCCGAAGCCGCGGTTGATGTTCTTCCCGTCCGGCGAGTTGCCGATGACGATGACCTTGGCGCCCAGCTCCTCGAGGACTGTCGGCGCCACCCGGTAGGCCGCGCCGTGCGCGCAGTCCACCACGATGGTGAGCCCCTCCAGCGTCAGGTGCCGCGGGAAGGTGTTCTTGGCGTAGACGATGTAGCGCCCGGCCGCGTCGTCGATGCGGAATGCCTTGCCGATGCTGGTGGCGGTGGGCCGCAGGTGATGCAGCTTGTCGTTGGCGACCAGGTCCTCGATGTCCGCCTCGACCTCGTCGGGGAGCTTGAAGCCGTCGGCGCTGAAGAACTTGATGCCGTTGTCCTGGTAGGGGTTGTGCGAGGCGCTGATCACGGCGCCCGCGTCGGCCCGCATGGAGGTGGTCAGGTTGGAGATGGCCGGCGTGGGCAGCGGCCCGCAGAGCAGAACGTCCACGCCCATGCTGCAGAGGCCCGAGGCCAGCGCCGTCTCCAGCATGTATCCGGACACGCGCGTGTCCTTGCCGATGACCACCCGGTGGCGGTGGTTGCCGCGCTTGATGTGATACGCGACCGCCCGCCCCAGCTGGAGCATCAACTCGCCGGTCATCGGATAGACATTGGCGACGCCGCGGATGCCGTCCGTGCCGAACAGCTTGCGGGCGGGCTCGATGGGTCTCTCTGCCAAGCGGACGGCCATGTTGGATGCTCCTGTGCTGGAGTGCAAATTTGGTGCTTTGTCGTCCAGGCGGCAACCGGGCTGACGCCTGTCAGCCAGGTGACGCACGAATGGCGTCGGCCACCGCCAGCGCCTCCCGCGTAGCGGCTACGTCGTGAACACGGACCACGGCCGCTCCATTCAGGGCAGCAGCCACTGCGGCGGCCACGCTGCCGAGCAGGCGGTCGGGCGCTTGCCGCCCGGTGGCCGCGCCGATGAACCCTTTTCGGGAGGCGCCCAGGACGAGCGGACGACCTGACTGCGCCAGCTCGCGCAGCCGGCGGACGAGGAGGAGGTTGTGCGCGAAGGTCTTCGCGAATCCGATGCCGGGGTCCAGGGCGATCCGATCCTCGGCGATTCCCGCATCGCGCGCGCGCTGCAGCGCCTGCTCGAGCTCGATCAGCACCTCGCCGTGCAGATCCCCATAGGTCGCCCGCGACTGCATGTCGGCCGGCGTTCCCCGCATGTGCATCAGGCAGAAGGCAGCGCCGGCCGCCGCCCGGGGGAGATCGGGATCGCGCGCCAGCCCCGAGACGTCGTTGACGATCTCCGCTCCCGCGTCGAGCGCCGCGGCCGCCACCGAGGCCTTGGTGGTGTCGATGCTGATGGGCACCCGCACCTGCCGGGCCAACTCGCGGATGACCGGCACCGTCCGGACGCGCTCCTCCGCCTCGTCCACCGGCGGCGCGTTGGGGCGCGTGGACTCGCCGCCGACGTCGACGATGTCGGCGCCCTCCTCGGCGAGGCGCAGCGCCTGCGCCAGCGGATCGTAGCGGCCTCCGTCGGAGAACGAGTCCGGCGTGGCGTTGACGATGCCCATCACCGCCGTGCGCGCTGGCAACGTTCCCCGCGGCAGCTTCCAGGCGCTGGCCCGCGGCGGCGCCTCCACGTTGCCGGCTCGCCGCATCAATTCCCGCGCCCCGGCGCGGGCGGGCTCGCGCTCGAGAGTATCCGCCAGGCTGCGGGTTGCCAGCCAGAGTTGGCCCACGCTGCCCTGGGCCAGGAAACCGCGCGCGCCCTGCAGCACGGGCACGCCGCAGTGCCGCAAGCCCTCCGCGAGCAGCGCCTCCTCCGGGGCGAGCAGCGCCGCCCACCCGCGCAGGTTGGCATCGGCGACCGCGCGGCCCGCCGCGGCGCAGGCCTGCAGCGAATCCGCCTCGTTCTGGAGCTCGAGCAGGCGCATCGGCGCGCACTCTACAGCGGCGGCGCGAACCGGGGTGTAGACTCTCGCCAATGGACGACGCCGCCTTCGTCAAAGCGCTCGAGTCGGGCACGCTGCCCAACCACGAGATGAACCACGCGGCCCATCTCCGGCTGGCGCTGGTCTTCCGCGGCGAGCCGGACAAGGCGCGCGAGGTGCTGCTGAAGTACATCGGCCGCGTCGGCGCGCAGGTGAAGTACAACGAGACGCTCACCTGGTTCTGGCTGCGGGCCGTCAACGCACACCCGGGCCACACGGTGAAGGATCTGCTGCGCACGGGCCTGGCGGACACCAACCTGCCGCTCAAGCATTGGTCGCCGGAACTGCTCTGGTCGGACGCAGCAAGGGCGCAGTGGGTGGAACCCGACCTGCGCCCCTTGCCCTTCTAAATTCGGGGACACGATACGTCAGATTCCGTATCGTGTCCCCGATTTAGGTTCAGGCCTTGCCGGCTTCCGGCTTGGGCACCGGCGCGGTGAGACCGCCCAGCGCGTCGAGGATCTTGGACTTCTCCTTGACCTCGGGGCGCTTCACCTCCGTCGGCCGCTGCTGCACCGGAGGCGGCTTGGTCCTGTTCAGCGTATCGCCGCGGATGAGCACGTCCACCTCGGCGCCGTCCAGCGTCTCCCACTCCAGCAGCGCCCGGGCGATGCGGTCGAGCGCGTCCTTGTGCTCCACCAGGATGGTCCTGGCGCGCGCGTACTGCTCCACCACCAGCCGGCGCACTTCGCCGTCGATCTCGATGGCGGTGGCCTCGGAGTAGTTGCGCGCCCGCGTCGTCATCTCGCGGCCCAGGAACGGCTCGCTCTGCTCCTCGCCAAACGAAAGCGGCCCCAGCTTCTCGCTCATGCCCCACTCGCAGACCATGCTGCGGGCGAAGGCGGTGGCGCGCTCGATGTCGTTCTTGGCCCCCGAGGACATGGTGCCGAACTGCACCTCCTCGGCGATGCGGCCGCCCATGGCCATGGCGATGAAGTCGAGCACCGCCGGCTTGTACCAGCTCAGCCGGTCCTCCTTGGGCAGCATCTGCGTCAAGCCCAGGGCCGGGCCGCGCGGGATGATGGTCACCTTGTGGACCGGATCGCAGTGCTCGAGGAACCTGGCCACCACGGTGTGGCCGGCCTCGTGCCAGGCGGTGTTCTCCTTCTCCTTGTCGCTGATGATCATGGATCGGCGCTCGGCGCCCATCATCACCTTGTCCTTGGCGAACTCGAAGTCGCGGTTGTCCAGCCGCTCCTTGTTGCCGCGCGCCGCGATCAGCGCCGCCTCGTTGACCAGGTTCTCCAGATCCGCGCCGGAGAAGCCGGGCGTGCCGCGGGCGATGGAGTCGAGATCCACTTCGGGCGACAGCGGCGTCTTGCGGGTGTGCACCTTGAGGATGCCCTCGCGGCCCTTCACGTCGGGGCGCGGCACCACGATGCGGCGGTCGAAGCGGCCGGGACGCAGCAGCGCTGGGTCGAGCACGTCGGGGCGGTTGGTGGCGGCGATGAGGATCACGCCTTCGTTGGACTCGAACCCGTCCATCTCGACGAGGAGCTGGTTGAGCGTCTGCTCGCGCTCGTCGTGCCCGCCGCCGAGACCGGCGCCACGGTGGCGGCCGACGGCGTCGATCTCGTCCATGAAGACGATGCAAGGCGCGGCCTGCTTGGCCTGCTCGAAGAGGTCGCGGACGCGCGAGGCGCCGACGCCGACGAACATCTCGACGAAATCGGAGCCGGAGATCGAGAAGAACGGCACGCCCGCCTCGCCGGCGACGGCGCGCGCCAGCAGCGTCTTGCCGGTGCCCGGAGGCCCGTAGAGCAGCACGCCCTTCGGGATGCGCGCTCCCAGCGCCTGGAACTTCTTCGGGTTCTCGAGGAACTCCTTGATCTCGTGGAGCTCCTCCACGGCCTCGTCGACGCCCGCGACGTCGCGGAAGGTGATCTTCGGCGAGTCGACGGACAGCCGCTTGGCGCGCGACTTGCCGAATGACATCACCTTCGAGCCGCCGCCCTGGACCTGGTTCATGAGGAAGATCCAGAACCCGATGAAGATCAGGAACGGCAGGACGTAGGTCAGCAGCGAGAGCCA
>DASRTX010000117.1:0-13796 GCA_035655715.1 Myxococcales bacterium
TCAACCGGGTCGCTCTCCGGCACGACGAGTTCGTCATCGAGCGAAAGGGCAAGCCTCTGGCTGCGCTCGTGCCGATCGAGCGGCTCGAGCAGATGCGCCGGTTTGCGCGACGTCATGCGCTCGGGCTTCTCGAGGAGCGGATGGCAAGCACGATGACGGAGGCCAAGGCACTGGAACTCTCTCTGGAGGCGCAGCGCTCAGCGCGCAAGCCGACCCGGAAGCGTCGTCGGACCAGGTAGACATTGCGCGCCGTCCTCGACGCGAACGTCTACGTGAGCGCGATCCTCCAGCCGGCGGGCGCGCCAGGCCTGGTCGTCGACAAGTTTCTGCGCGATGCAAGTTTCGACGTCGTGCTCTCGCCCGCGATCGTCGACGAGGTGCTACGTGTGTTCGGCTACCGGAAGCTGCGCAAGGCGCTCCGCGGCATCGATGCGCAGCTCTGGTTCGAGGACATCGTCCTTCTGAGCGACGTCGTCGCGGATACGCCGCTCTCAGGAATCTGTGAGGACCCTGACGACGACAAGTACTTCGCTGCTGCGCTCGAGGGACGCGCAAGTCACGTCGTCACCGGCGATCACCGTTTTCTCGAGCTGGGCGAACACGCGGGCGTCGCGATCGTGACTCCGCGGGCCTTTCTCGACCTGCTTGGCTCCTGACCAGTGCCGTCACTGCCGCAGGTTCGAGGCGGAGTGCATTCATCACTCGAACGTGCGCGAGGTGCCCCTGATCGCAGAGCGCATAGACCGTTCGCGTCGACACGCGGAGGTAGGCGGCCACTTCCCGGACCGTCAGCAAAATGTCAGCAAACGGCTTGCGAAAACCTGCCAAAAGGTGCTGGCCGCTGGAACCCTCGGCCGCAATTTGTCGAGCAACAGCGAGAGCTTGCGAATCCTTGCCATCCGGTCCAACATTCCGACATGGCCTTTTAAGCCGAGGGTCCAGGGTTCGATCCCCTGGCGGCTCACTCTGCAAAACGTCGTTTCCGTTCGGCAACGCCTCGGCGCGCTTCGGGTCAGGAAGCGCGTCTGGCGGATTCGTCAGCATTGTCAGCAACCGCGCCGGATTTTCGCCTCCACGGCCGAGGCCGGCACCAGCTTCCGGCTCGGCTGCCCAGCCGGCACGTCGGGGCCCTGGTCTGAGCTCGAGCCGTGGAAACGCTCACCAGCCTCGAAGTCAGCCGCCCGCCATCGCTCCGATGATCAGGAACGGCGCGCTGCCCGCGGCCACGGCCTCGGGCACCGGCGCGTCGGGGGCCTCGTGGGACAGGTCCTGCTCGCAGGCGAAGAACCTCAGGAAGGGACGCCGGCTCTTCGTGTCATGATCGCGGATGGTCCCGCGCAGCACCGGGTACCGCGCCTCGAGCGCATCGAGGATGGAGCCCTGCGTCACCGGCGGGCCGACCTGCAACTCCAATTCGCCGCCGACGTTGGCCAGCGTCCGGAGGTGGAACGGCAGCACGACGCGAATCATGGCAGGGTCTGGGCTTCGACCGAGAGAACGGGAGGCAGGTCCCGGACGATGGGCGCCCACGCGTCGCCCGCGTCCGCCGACGCGTAGACCTGCCCGCCGGTGGTGCCGAAGTAGACGCCACACGGATCGAGCGAATCCACCGCGCTCGCCTCGCGCAGGATGTTGACGTAGCAGTCGCGCTGCGGGAGCCCTTCGCTGAGCGCCTGCCACTCGTTGCCGCCGGTGCGGCTCCGGTAGACCCGCAGCTTGCCGTCGAGCGGAAAGTGCTCGGAGTCGCTCTTGATGGGAAATACGTAGATGGTGTCGGGCTCCTGCGCGTGGACCTCGATGGGGAATCCGAAATCGGTGGGAAGGTTGCCGCTGACCTCACGCCAGGACTCGCCCGCGTCGTCGCTGCGCATCACGTCCCAGTGCTTCTGCATGAAGAGCACCTCGGGTCGCGCCGGGTGCATGGCGATGCGATGCACGCAGTGGCCCACCTCTGCCTTCGGGTCCGGAAGTCCGTCGGAGCGGAGCCCGCGGTTGATGGGCCGCCAGGTCTTCCCTTCGTCGTCCGAGCGGAATGCGCCGGCGGCCGAGATGGCCACGAACATGCGCCCGGGATGCTCCTTGTCGAGGACGACGGTGTGCAGGCACATGCCGCCCGCGCCCGGCTGCCAGAAAGGAGCCGAGCTGTGGGTCCGCAGCCCTGCGAGTTCGTGCCAGGTCTTGCCGCCGTCCGTCGAGCGGAACAGGCCGGCGTCTTCGACACCTGCGTAGACTGTGTCGCGCTCTGTGGCCGACGGCTCGATGTGCCACACCTTGGCGAACTTCCAGGGGCGCGGCGTGCCGTCGTACCAGAGATGGTTGCCGACGTCGCCTTCGTACGCGAATCGGTTGCCCACCGCTTCCCAGGTCTTGCCCCCGTCGTTGGAGCGCTGGATGAGCTGCCCGAACCAGCCGCTGCTTTGCGCGGCGTAGAGCCGGTCGCGATCGGCGGGCGATCCTTTGACGTGATGGATTTCCCACCCGGCGAAATACGGACCGGCGACGTCCCACTTCTTGCGCTTGCCGTCCGCGTTCAGGATGAATGCGCCCTTTCGCGTGCCGACCAGGATCCGAACTCGGCTCATCGATGGCTCCCAGGTTTGCAGGCGAGCGGGACTCATGCCGGCACCCCCGCGCCTGCGCTCGTCTGACGCTAGCAAGGCTCCGGCATTAGCGCCACCGCCAGGCGAATTTCCGTCACGCTTCGGCGCCGCCGCGCGCCGCGCTAAGTTGCCACGGATGCATACCGCCTCGAACGTGGCCGCCGGCGCGGTCGCCGCCCTGCACGTCTGGTTCCTGGTGCTGGAGATGTTTCTCTGGGCCACGCCGTTCGGCGCGCGGACGTTCGGGCGGCCGCTGCCGGAGATGCAGCAGAGCAGGACGCTGGCGGCGAACCAGGGGCTCTACAACGGCTTCCTTGCCGCCGGCCTGGTCTGGTCGCTGATCACCGGCGCAGCCGAGGTCCGCATCTTCTTCCTCGCCTGCGTGTTGATCGCCGGCCTCTACGGCGCCGCGACGGTATCGAGGAAGATCCTCTTCCTGCAGGCCCTGCCGGCCGCCGCCGGGTTGATCGCCACGTTGCTGGCCTGAGTTGGCCAACCCCCACGGAATTCGATAGGCTACGACCAATTTCCGGAGGGGGAAATCAATGCGACGCTTGGATGCGCGTTTCGCGTTTGCCTGCCTCGTCGGGTCCTCGGTCGCCTGCGGCGGAGGAGGAAGTCAAGGCGGCGACTTCGGCACCGGGCTCACCATCGACGCCACCACTCTCTCGTTCTCCTCGGTGGCCAACGAAGGCCCGCCGCCGGCCCAGGCGTTGCACGCGTCGATCTCCGCTGTCGACGCCACCACGGTGGGGGTCGGCTACACCAACGGGGCCGAGCAGGTCGCCTGGCTGCAGGCTTCCATTCCCGAGGGCCAGAGTCCCGCCAGCACCATCATCAACTTCAGCGTCATCCCGCAATTCACGCCGGGCACGTTCACGGCGCACCCGTCGGTCGCCATCTTCCGATCCAACAACACGCCCATCGCCGTGCGCTCGCTCACCGTCACCTACCAGGTGGCCGCGCAGGCACCCAGCGTCTCTCCCACCACGGTCGCGCTCCAGACGCGCTTCAATACCCCTCCCAGCACGCTGACGCAGGTCCAGATCAAGGGCAGCGGAAACTGGACGGCCAGCGTGGAGTACGCCTCCGGGAACGGATGGCTCAAGGAGGGATTCAGGACCTTTCCGGATTCGGGGCCCTCTCCCTTCCTGCTGCAGCTGGCCCCGGACATCGCGACGCCCGTGGGGACATACGCCGCCACGCTGCACGTGGGCATCGGCGGCCAGACCCTGAACGTCGCCGTCACGCTGGAAGTGACGCCCTGACCGTCAATTCGCGCGGATGATGATCTCCGGGCAGCCGGTGATCTCGAAGATGCGGTTCGCCGCCGTGAACGACACCGTGTAGTGGTAGCTCCGCACCTTGGCCTCCCTGCGCACCTGCCCGGACTGCGGCTGCGCGTCGCTGAAGATCATGTCGGTGAACGGGGTGCCGTCGGGGAAGACGATGTTGAAGTGATCGATCTTGATCGGGCCTGCCGCATCGACTTCCCAGTGCACGCCCTGCAGATCGCCGAGCTTCAGGACCTTGAGCGTGGGGCTCACCGTCATGTCGCCTTCATTGTTGTGCAGCACCAGCTTGATCTTCGCCAATCCGTTCTTCGCCATGGTTCCTCACTCTCCCTTGGTCTTCGCGACCATCTCCAGCCAACGCACGTCCTCGCGCAGCGATCTCAGCGGAGGCGCCGCCCGCATCTCCGCCAGCGGGTAGCCCGCGGCAAACGCAGCCTTCACCTCGTCCAGCGCGCCGGCGCGATCGCCCGATTCCTCGCGGAGGATGGCGGCGCGGAAGCGCACGCTGCCGTCCCGCGGCGCGCGTCGTTCCGCCTCCTCTACTTCGCGGAGCGCCTCCTGAAACCGTCCCAGGCCGCCGAGGTAGAGCGCCCGGCGCGATCGGAGCTGCGGGTTCTCGCGATCGACGGCCAGCTGCGCGTCGGCGGCGGCGAGAGCGCGCCGGTACGCGTCCGCGATCTCCGCGGGGGCCGCCCCCATCCAGCGCCGCGTGTCCCCCAGGGCGCCCCAGAGGCGATCGTCGCCCGGCGTCAGCTCGGCAGCCTTCCGGTACAGCTCGCTCGCGTCGGCATAGCGTCGATCCTGATAGGCCACCCAACCGAGATTGGCGAAGGCCTGCTCCGTGGGATGCAGCTCCAGCGAGCGCTGCAGCGCGCGCGCCGCGTCTGCGGTGCGACCCATCCGGAGATAGATGCCGCCGAGGTTGGCGAAGGCGGAATAGCTGTCCGGGGTGAGCTCGGCGACGCGCTCGAAGCACGGGACCGCGTCCGAGAGCCGGTCGTGACGGTTGTAGAACACGCCCAGGTCCTTGTACGCCGCCCAGGAGTCGTGGTGCATGTCCACCGCGCGGCGGTAGGTGGCCTCCGCGTCCGCGGCCCTGCCCGCCGCGTCGTACGCGTTGGCCAGCTCGCGCAAGGCCTCCACGTTGCGCGGTTCGAGCCGCAGCGCGCGATCGAAGCTGGCGATGGCCTCCTTCCATTGCCCTCGCGCTCCCTCCACCAGGCCCAGAGTCACGTGGACGGGCGCCAGATCGCGCTTCAGCTCGACGGCGCGCGACGCGCTCGCGGCCGCCTCCTTGAGGAGCGCGGGGTCGCGGGCGATCTGGAAGAGCCGCAGATCGGCCTCGGCCATGCCAGCGTGCGCCAGCGGATACGCCGGATCGACCGCCAGCGCGCGTTCGAACACCCGCCGCGCATTCTCCACGTTGTCCCGGCGATCGTAGCGCTGGAGGTATCCTCGCCCCTGCAGGTAGAACTCGTACGCCAGCGACGAGCTGGACGGCTCTTCGACCAGCGCCCCGTTTGCGTCGGAGCCCGCGTACGCGCGCAGCAGCTCGATGGCCTTCTGCGCCGCCAGCACGGCGAGCTGCGGCAAGTCGCTGCGCGGCACCTCTACGTCGCCGGCCGCGAGCGAGAGCTGCGAACGCGTGTCCACCAGGTCCAGCGTCACCACCGTCTTCTCGCCGTTGCGCTGGACGCTGCCGGCCAGCACCAGGGTGGCGCCGAAGGTCTCGCGGGCGGCGCGCGCGCTGTCGACGTTTTCCTTCCACACCTCGGTGGCCGAGACCACCGACAGCCCTCCGTCGACGTCGCCGGCCTGCCGCAGCTTGTTGGTGAGGATCTCCGTCAACCCGGAGGAGAAGGCCATCTGCGCCGCATCGCCGCCCAGGTCGCGGAACGGCAGCACCACGAGGCGGGCGCCGGATGCCCCGGGCGGACGGAGCACGCGTCCGCCCAGCACCCCTGCTGCCGCCACCGCCGCGATCGTCACCGCCCACGGTACCGCCCGCCGCAGCCATCCCTGGCGCCCGGTCGAAAGCGCTCCGACGAAGGCCTCCAGCGCGCTGGCCAGCTCGCCCGCGCTCTGGAAGCGGTCCTCGCGCCGTTTCTCCAGGCAGCGGAAGGCGATGCGCGAGAGCTCGCGGGGGACCCTGGGGCCCAGCGGCGGAGGAGTCCGCGAGATCACTGCCCAGCCCGTCTCGATGCGCGACGCGCCCTTGAAGGCCCGCGCTCCCGAGAGCATCTCGTAGAGGATGGACCCGAAGCTGAAGATGTCGGACCGGGGGTCCACCTCATCGCCCCGCACCTGCTCCGGAGACATGTATCCGGAGGTTCCCAGGATGGCTCCGTTCCCCGTCTGCGGCGCTTCCTTGCCCGAGTCTGCCGGCGAGGTGAGCTTGGCGATGCCGAAGTCCAGCACCTTGGCTACGCCCTCGTCGTCGAGGAAGAGGTTCTCCGGCTTGAGGTCGCGGTGGACGATGCCGCGGCCGTGCGCGGCCATCAGCGCGTGCGCGAGCTGCAGCGCGATGCCCGCAGCCTCGGCCGGACCCAGCGCGCCCGCGTCCAGGCGCTTGCGCAAGGTCATTCCGGAGAGGAGCTCCGAGGTGATGTACGGCTCGCCGCGGTGCTCGCCGACGTCGTAGATCTCCACCACGTTCTGCTGGTGCAGCGCCGCCGCCGCACGCGCCTCCGAGGCGAAGCGACTCAGCTGATCGTCGCTGTGCGCGCTGGGCGCCAAGAGCTTGATGGCCACGCGGCGCCCGAGCTTCGAATCGGTGGCCGCGTAGACGCGCCCCATGCCGCCGCGGCCGATCTCCGCCTCGATCACGTAGCGCGAGTCGATCACCGAGCCCGCGCCGACAGCCGCGTTCTCCGGGCGGCTCGCTGCGGCGAGGTCGTCCTCGGGGTGTATGGGCCCGCCCATTGTCCTTTGGAAAGGCTTGCTCCCGGTAGCCCCGCCCGTCAAGCGCGCAAGAGGGTGGGACCGCTCGCGCGCAGGCATCCAGCCCGATGGCGGCACATTGGGGCCAGCTTTTGACCTTTGTTCATTCTTCTTGCGACGCTGCTCCGGCCCTGGGCGGCTCAGGGCCCGGAGAGGATCTCCAGGCCGCTCGACTTGGCGTTGTCCCGGACCGTGGAGTACTGGAGGACGATCTGCCCGCCAGGGTTGGCGGCGGCTGCGAAGTCGCGCACCAGCGCCTTGAAGTTGCCGCCGGCGGCCACAAAGATGTCGAAGTTGGTGAGCACTTGCGCGCCGTTGATCGACACGTTGAAGACCCGGGCCCCAGCGCTGCTCCAATACACCTCGGCGAAGTGCAGGCGCACGGTGTACGTCGCGCCGGCGGCGAGGCCGGTGAGGGTGTAGGTGAAGTTGCCGTAGCGCTCGCCCTGGTAGACAGCCGCCGGCGCCGCGTTGGCGACTCCAGCGGTGCTGACAGCGCTGCCGGTGGCGAAGGTGTTGCCGCCGGAGAAGAGCCGGTCGGCGGAGAAGGTTCCCACCGCGCCGCCGCCGCCGCTCCGGATGCGATAGGCCGCGGTGACGACGCTGGCCACGGTGACGCTGGCGGTCCCGTTAGCGCCTGCCGTGGCCGTGACGGTGAAGGGTCCGCCCGAGACGGCGCTTGCGGTAAACAGGCCGTTCGTGTCGATGGTGCCGCCTCCGCTTACCGCCCAGCTGAACGCCGGCTGCGTGGCCAGGGCGAGGCCGAACTGATCGACGGCGGCGGCGGTGAACTGTTGCGCCGCGTTCGGAGCCACGGTGGCGCTGGCCGGAGAGACGGCGACGGCGGCCGGCGTCTGGCTCACCGTCGCGGTGGTGCTGCTCGAGACCGTCTGCCCGCCCGCGTCCGCGATGGTGGCCTGCAGCGTGTAGGTCCCCGCCCTGCTGAAACGGGCGGTCACATTCTTTGCCGCGTTGGTGCCGTTGGCCGAGAAGGAGACCGGCGCGGGTGGAGCGCCGACCGCCGCCCAGGTGTAGATCAGGGCGGCCTCGCCTCCGTCGTCGGCCCCCAGCACGCTCAGCGAGGTGGTGGTGCCGGCCACCGGATTCGGGCTGGCAGACGCGTCGGTCGCCACAGTGGGCGGCGTGCTGGTCACCGGGCCCGACAGGATCTCCAGGCCGCTCGACTTGGCGTTGTCCCGGATCGTCGAGTACTGGAGGACGATCTGGCCGCTCCCGTTGGCGGCGGCGGTGAAGTCGCGCACCAGCGCCTTGAAGTTGCCGCCTGCGGCCGCGAAGATGTCGAAGTTGGTGAGCACCTGCGCGCCGTTGATCGACACGTTGAAGACGCGAGCACCGGCACTGCTCCAATACACCTCGGCGAAGTGCAGGCGCACGGTATACGTCGCGCCGGCGCTGAGGCCGGTGAGGGTGTAGGTGAAGTTGCCGTAGCGCTCGGCCTGGTAGACGGCCGCCGGCGCCGCGTTGGCGACTCCAGCGGTGCTGACCGCGGTGCCGGTGCTGAACGTGTTACCGCCCAAGAAGAGCTGATCGGCGGAGAAGCTTCCCACCGCGCCGCCGGCGCCGCTGCGGATGCGATAGGCCGCGATGACGACGTTGGCCACGGTGACGCTGGCGCTGCCGCTCGCGCCTGCCGTGGCGGTGACGGCGAAGGGTCCGCCCGTGACCGCGCTTGCGGTAAACAGGCCGTTCGTGTCGATGGTGCCGCCTCCGCTCACCGTCCAGCTGAACGCCGGCTGCGTGGCCAGGGCGAAGCCGAACTGATCGACCGCGGTGGCAATGAACTGTTGCGTCGCATTCGGAGCGACCGTGGCGTTGGCCGGCGAAACGGCGACGCCGGCCGGCGTCTGGCTCACCGTCACGGTGGTGCTGCTCGCGACCGTCTGCCCGTCCGCGTCCGCGATGGTGGCCTGCAGCGTGTAGGTGCCGGCCTTGCGGAAGCTGGCCGCGGCATTCTTTGCCGCGTTGGTGCCGTTGGCCGAGAAGGAGACCGGCGCGGGCGGCGCGCCGACCGCTGCCCAGGTGTAGACCAGACTCGCCTCGCCTCCGTCGTCGGCCCCCAGCACGCTCAGCGAGGTGGTGGAGCCGGCCACCGGATTCGGGCTGGCAGACGCGGCGGTCGCCACTGTGGGCGGCGCGCTGGCATTCGCGCGCGTCAGGACCAGGATCCAGTCGTTCTGCGCGGTGCCGTTGTCGCCGGGCGTGGTGAACGACGTCGAGCCGGAGTTGGGAAGCGAAGGAGCGATGTCGGTGAAGGCGCCGGTCGTCGGGTTCCACCAGCGCGCTCGCGTCGCGCCGCCCATCGCGGTCATGTCGATGGCGAAGCTGCGGCCGGCCGTTCCGGTCGGCGGAGCATAGGCGAGCAACAAGCTGCCGCCCGGGGTGGCCGCGGCGGCCACGTAGTCGCTGCCGCCGAAGACGCCGCCTCCCGATGTCACGAGCGATTTCATGCCGCCGAGGCCGGAAGGGACCAGGTCCTGCCACGCAATCGATCGGATCAGACCGTTCAGCCGCGCCATGTCCTGGGCGCCCTGCGTGTTCAGGTGGTTCTGCCAGCCCGTGCGGAAGGGCCAGACGAAGCCGTTGCCGCTGACGTACCCGGCGATGCCGGACAGCCATCCCCAGATCTGGAAACGCCGCACCGGCTGCGTGGCGTTGGGGTTGAAGTTGTTTCCGTCGGGGCCTTCCTCGTCGTACGGCTCTTCGAGCAGGAAGGTGGGCATGATCGGCGCATGCCCGTAGCCGTTGCGGGCGTAGGTGACCACCTGCCCGCCGAAGCTGTACGCGCCCTCGAGAGTGCAGTTGCCGCCGTAGGTGCTCTCGTCGGTGCAGACCGAGTTCGAGTTCCACTCGGCGCTGAAGTGGTTGGAGAGCTGGCCGGGGACGCTTTTCAATCCGCCGATCAACGCGCCCTCCGCCGCGTCCTGGGCCGCGGTGAACCCGCCCATGTCCCCACCCATCATCCAGACGATGTTCTTGCGCCCCTGGTAGCGCGCGCCGAGGAACGCGCCGTACTGCCTCATCCGGGCGGCGCCGTTCGCGGTCATCTCCTGCATCCATCCCTGGTCCCCTCCCGAGAAGCCGACGTAGGCGGGGAAGAAGAAGACCATCACGCCCTGGCTCTCGCACGTGGCGAGAAACGAGTCGACGAAGGTCCAGTAGGCCTCGTTCGGCGTGGAGAAGTCCGGCGCTTCGGCGTTGATGTTGGCGTAGGTCAGCGCACCGCTCCAGGGCGCGCCGTCGAGCCGCTTGAGGAACGGCAGGTCGCCGTTGCCGTTGCGCGGCGGATTGTTGCCGCGCGGATCGTGATCGATGACGTGCATCTCGAGGGCGTTGTAGCCGCGCGACAGCGTGTCGTTGAGGAAGGTGGTGAAGTCCGCCGGCGGCAGGGAGATGACGAACCACGCCGTCCTGCCGAGGATGGGAACGGGGACGCTGTTCTGATCCTCGAGGAACCGCCCGTTCGCCGAGGTCCTGAGCGGAAACGCCGGCGTCGCCACCGCGGCGTGAGATCCGCCCGCGGAGCTGCTTTCGCCGAGCGGACGTCCCGCGTCGGGCGTGCAGCCGCCGATCGCGAGCAGAACGACGGCGGTGAAGATGGGGCCTTTCATCGCGACTCCTTGGTTCAAGGCGCCGGAACGGCGACGCCGGAAGCTCAGTCGCGATCAGCCGCGCCGCAACGCGTGACGACGCGTACGCAATGCCCTCGGTGAGCCGGAGTGCGCGTGCAGCGCACACGCTCCCTTGAGGCGAAGGTCCGCCCACGAATGCGGTACCTTCCGCATTCGATCCTCCAGCCAGACGAGGAACGTGGAGCGCGAAACCCGGATCCCCATCGACGGCACTCTCGACCTGCACCCCTTCGCTCCTCGGGAGGTGGCGCGCGCGGTCGAGGCGTACATCGAAGCCTGCCGCGAGCGCGGCGTGCTGCAGCTGCGCATCGTCCACGGGAAAGGCAAAGGCGTGCAGCGGCGCGCGGTCCAGCAGCTGCTCAGTCGCCATCCCGCGGTGCGCTCATTTCGCACCGCGGACGAGGGCGGCGGCGGCTGGGGCGCGACGCTGGTGGATCTGCTGCCGCCCTGATCGCCCTCCGAAACGTCGAGCCGGGCCGACCTCGCGGATCGGCCCGGCTCGGGACTGGTCACGGAGGGCGCGAATCACCCGCCGTGGTGCGCCTTGCAAACGCCGTCATCGCACTCGAGACCGCTCGCGCACGCCGGCACGCAAGCGGCCACGCCGCCGTCGCCCGGCTCCAACTCGCCGTGCGCCTTGCACACGCCGTCGTCGCACTCCTGGCCGCTGGCGCAGATCGGCGAGCAGACCTTGGCGCCAGAGTCCTCGACGTGCGCCTTGCAGACGCCGTCGTCACACTCCTGGCCGCTGGCGCACGCAGGGGTACAAGCAAGGCCGTGCTCGAGCTCCACCTCGATCTCGCCGAGCTGGCTCATGCTGGTCTTGTAGACGCCGTGGTTGCGATCCTCGACCTCGAGGTCGACGAGAGCGTCGTTGGAATCGTGCATCTTGACCCTGGCGTTGGAGTCGTCCACCTGGATGGAGACGTGGGCCGGCTGGACGAGCGCACGGCCATGGGGCTCGACCTCGACGCGGGTGACGCGGCCCTGGTGATGCGGCTCGGCTTCACGCAGGGTGATCGTGATGTTCTGGGTGAGCGCGCCCGAGGGGATGGTCAGCGTGGCGGCGCCGGCCTTCAGCGTGGCGCCGGCGCTGCCGACGGTCTGGACCGTGGACGGCTTATCCGAGCTGCCGCCGCAGGCGGCGATCGCGAGTGAAAGAGCGGCAAAGAGGATTCTGTTTCTCGACATCATCTGCTCCTGCGTCTGGTGGACGTCCAAGTTGACGGGTCGTGCAAGGCCCAAGCCTCGCAGGAAAGAGGAACCGTCTTCGCGAAGGACACGCGAGTCCCGCGGAATGACCCAAGAATTTTGAGTTCGCTGCTCCCGCCATGTGTAACCGCGGCGCGCAGGATTTGCACGCCAGCTCAACGTCGCGTGATCAGCACGACGGCCGCCGCCGCGCAGGCCAGGCCCAGCGATTGCACAGGGCGCAGTCGCTCTCCCAGCACCAACCGGGCGAGCAGCACGGTGCTGGCTGGATAGAGCGAGGCGAGGGTTGCCACCAGACCAAGCGGTCCTTCGCGCGAGGCCACGAGGTAGAGACCGTTCGCCAGGATGTCCAGGGCGCCGCAGGCGCAGGCCGCGGCCAGCGCGCTGCGGGGGATGTGCAATCGCACACCGGCCAGGACCGCCGCAGCCGCAAGCGCCGCGGTGGAGGCGACCCTCGCGATGAGCAGCGGCCACAGTCCCGACGCAACGCCCGCGCGGGCCAGGCAGACGAGGAAGGCGCCGATGGCGATTCCCGACGCGAGCGCGATGGGCACCGACCGATCGCGACGGGCGCGAATCTCCTGTGGGTCGTCGTGGCGGCTGATCAGCGCCACCGCCGCGATGGCCACCGCGATGCCCCAGACCGCCGGCGTGCCCGGCCGCTCTCCCAGGCCCATCGCGACCAGCACCGGGATGGCGATGGCGCAGACGGCCGTCACCGGCGCCACCACGCTCATGCGGCCCACGCGGAAGCCGTAGTAGAGCAGCGCCACGCCGACACCCCCGGTGAGCCCCGCGCCTACGCTCCACAGGACACCGTCCATGGATGGCGCGCCGGAAGGAAAGAGCGGCATTGCCGCCGCAACCAGGACGAGGCCGATGCCCTGCGCGAAGACGGTGGCGGCGAGCGCCGGCGCGCGGCGCGCGGCAACGCCGCCCAGGAAGTCGGCCGTGCCGTAGAAGAGTGCCGACGCCAACGCCAGGACGAGCGCCACGCGCAGACGGTACCAGATCAGCTGCGGAGCCCCGGAGCTTCCTGGCCGGTGCGCGCAACGTACTCGCCGTAGCCGCCGCCGTACACATGGGGCCCCTCCGGCGTCAGCTCCAGCACGCGGTTGGAGAGCTCGCCGAGGAAGTGGCGGTCGTGCGAGACGAAGAGCAGCGTGCCTTCGAACCTGCCCAGGGCGGAGATGAGCATCTCCTTCGTCCAGATGTCCAGGTGGTTGGTGGGCTCGTCGAGCACGAGGAAGTTGGGCGGATCGAAGAGCATCTGCGCCAGCACGAGCCGCGCCTTCTCGCCGCCCGAGAGTACGCGCACCTGCTTCTCGACCTCGTCGCCGGAAAACCCGAAGCAGCCGAGCAACGTGCGCAGCGCGCCGAGCGAGCTCTGGGGATACCGCCGCACCAGCGTCTCCTGTACGGACGCCTGCGCGTCGAGCACGTCCATCGCGTGCTGCGCGAAGTAGCCCAGCCGCACGCTGCCCCCCAGCGTCACCGATCCCGCGTCGGGCTGCGCCGCCTGGGCCACCAGCTTCAGCAGCGTGCTCTTCCCGGCCCCGTTCACGCCGAGCACGCACCAGCGCTCCCCGCGCCGGACCAGGAAGTCGAAGCCCTCGTAGACGACCAGCGGCCCGTACACCTTGCGGACGCCTTCCAGCCGCACCACATCCTCGCCCGAGCGCGGGGGCTGGCGGAAGTCGAACTCCACCGTCTTGCGCACCTTGGGCGGCTCGACCTTCTCGATCTTGTCGATCTTCTTGATCCGGCTCTGCACCTGCGCGGCGTGCGAGGCGCGCGCCTTGAAGCGCTCGATGAAGGCCAGCTCCTTCTTGAGCATGGCTTGCTGCCGCTCGTACTGCGACGCCGCGTGCCGGTCGGCGATGGCCCGCTGCTGGAGATAGAACTCGTAGTTGCCCGAGTAGGTCGTCAGTTCGCCGGCGTCGATCTCGATGATCTTTCCCGCCACCCGGTTGAGGAATTCCCGGTCGTGGGAGGTGATGAGGATCGCGCCCTCGAAGCCCTTGAGGAAGTTCTCCAGCCAGATCAGCGACTCGAGATCGAGATGGTTGGAGGGCTCGTCGAGCAGGAGCGCGTCGGGC
>DASRTX010000118.1:0-4113 GCA_035655715.1 Myxococcales bacterium
GCACCTGGTAGCGCGTGGCCCGCCGCACCTCGGCGAGGGCGCGCTCCAGCGCCCGCGAATGGAACTCCTGTGCGCTGCCGCAGCCGGTGCAGACGATGGCGTGGTGGCAGCGCGGCGGCCGCTCGTCCTCCGCGCAGGGCCGCACCGCGCTGGAGCCGAGCACGCGGTGGAGCAGGCCCAGGTCGAGCAGCGCGCCGAGGTTGCGGTAGACGGAGACCCGGTCCATGCGCACGCCCTCGCTGGCCAACCGCTCCTGGAGCTCGCGAGGGCCCAGCGGGCGAGAAGAGCGCTCGATGGCCTGGAGCAGGGCGCGCCGCGCGCGGGTGATGCGGCCGCCGCGACGGCGGAAGGCTGCCTCTGCGCGGGCGGTGAAGCGCATGGGGCCGTGTAGCATAGATGCAACGATGTTGCATCAGCGCTGCCCCAGCGTCCCGGCGAGGATGGCGATCCCTTTGGCGAAGTCGTCGGGCCTGGGCAAGAGCGAGATGACCAGATGGGAGCCGGAGGGGAAGTCGAAGAAGTACCCGGGATGGACCAGGACGCCGGCGTCGAGCAGCGCCAGGGCCCAATCCTCTTCGCTGCGGAAACGGGGGACGGAGAGCACCTCGCTCCACCCGCCCTCGGAGGAGAGGATGTCCCACGGGGCGTCCGCAGGGCGGACGGCGCGGAGCGCTCTGCGGTTGTGCTGGAGGCGCTGGTTGGCGGCGCGCTGGAAGAGGTGGCGGCCCTGGAGGAGCGCGGGCGCTGCCAGCTGCACCGGCGTGCTGACGGAGAGATAGGTGTCGGCGATCAGCTCGAGTCGGACCAATGCGTCGCCGGCCCCGGGACCGCCGGCGGCAATCCAGCCGAGCTTGAGCTGCGGCAGGCCCGCAACCTTGGAGAGCCCCGAGAGCGAGAAGGAGAGCACGTCGTCGTACGAGGCGGCGGTGCGCGCGCGGCGCGGGTCGGGGCGCGCCGGAAAGTCGGCGAACACCTCGTCGACGATCAGCGCGCAGCCGTGTTCGCCGCAGAGGCGGGCAAGCGCGGCCCGTTCGTCTTCCTTCAAGTACGAGCCGGTGGGATTGCCCGGGCTCACCACCAGCACCGCTCGCGTGTGCGGCGAGAAGCGCAAGGAAGCGGCGTCGAGGTGCCATTCGCCGTCCCAGCGCAGCGGATAGGGCGCTGCGCGCACCGACTCCAGCGCGGTGAGATAGCCGAAGAGAGGATAGCTGGGCTCCGGCACCAGCAGCTCGTCTCCCGGGCCGCAGAGCAGCTTGAAGAGCCACGAGTATGCCTCGCTGGTAGAGGCGGTGAGCACCACCCGCTCCGCCGGGATGCCGTGATAGGCCGCCACCGCCGCCCGCGCGGAAGGGAGCCCGCGCGGCTGCGGATCGTAGATCGGCGCCGGAGGCAACACCGCGGGTCCGGTGGGCAGGCCGGCCGTGGTGGGATTGGAGAGCGTGAGGTCGACGTACGGCGCTTTGCGCGCCCGCAGCGCGCGCGCCAGGGCATTCTCGCGCTGCGAGAAGTCGAGTCTCACGCTTCCGGAGGCGCCGGCATCTCGGTGCCGCGCGGCAGCGGCAGCCGGTCGCGCTCCTTCTCCACGAAGCGCAGCGCCGACCAGATCTCGTCCACGGCGATGATCTTGTTGTCGGTGAGCCCGCCCGCGAGGCCAACCGAGCGCACCAGTTGCTCGTCCAGGTCGGTGAAGAAACCGGAGCTCTTGCGCGGCCACGCCACCCACAGGAAGCCGCGCGGCGCCAGCACGTGCTTGGCCTTGGGAAAGAGCTCGCCCAACACCGCGCGCGAGGAGGCGAACACCACGATCACCTCCGCCAGGCTGATGATCTTCGTGGTCACCCCCACCCCGGGCGGCAGCGGATCGAGGCGGCGCACGAATCCGACCGGCGGGTCGAGGACCAGCACGCGCCGGCCCTCCTTGATGCCGAGCTTCTGGCAGATCGTCACTTCGCCAGCCATTGGAGTCACCTTGTAGGAGCAGCGGCGGTCCGCGCGCAAGACGTCCGACGGACGGTGTCGTAGACTCGCCTGGTGAAGCAGGTTCGCATCGGCCTTCTTGGCGTCGGCACGGTCGGGCAGGCAGTGGCGCGCGCCTTGATGGAGCGTCACGACGTCCTCTCGCGCGCCGCGGGCGCCGACCTCGTCTTGCAACGGGCGGCGGTGCGCGACCTGTCGCGGCCGCGCGCGCTTCCGGCCGACCGGCTGAGCGCCGATCCCGCAGCGGTGGCCACGGCGGCGGACGTGGATCTGGTCATCGAGCTGCTGGGGGGAGAGGAGCCTGCGCGCGGCCTGATCAGCGCGGCGCTCGAGCGCAAGAAGCCGGTGATCACCGCCAACAAGCGCGTGCTGGCGTGGCACGGGCCGCAGCTCGCCGCGCTCGCCGCCAGCCAGGGCGTGGAGCTGCGCTACGAGGCGGCGGTGGGCGGCGGCATCCCGCTGATCGCCCCGCTCACCGACGACCTGGCCGCCAACCGCGTGCTCGAGCTGCGCGCCATCATCAACGGCACCTGCAACTACGTGCTCACGCGCATGGCCTCCGGCGAGTCGCTCGACGACGCGCTCACCAAGGCGCAGCAGGCGGGGTATGCCGAGGCGGATCCGCGCGACGACGTGGACGCGGTGGATGCGGCCGACAAGCTCTGCGTGCTGGTGCGTCTGGCCTTCAACGCGCAGTGCACGCCGCAGCAGCTCCACCGGCAGGGCATCCGCGGGCTGGACGCGCGCGATCTCGCCTACGGCCGGGAGCTGGGCTACGTGCTCAAGCTGCTCGCCATCGCGCGACGCACCTCCGCGGGAGTGGAGGCGCGCGTGCATCCGGCCTTCCTCCCCGCCGACCATCCGCTGGCGCGCGTGGACGGCGCGTACAACGCCGTGCATGTGGTGGGCGATCTGTGCGGGCCGGTGATGTTCAGCGGGCTGGGAGCCGGAGGCGATGCCACCGCCAGCGCGGTGCTGGCCGACCTGGTCCACGTGGCGCGGCGCATGGCGCTGGGAGATCCGGTGCCGCCCCCGCGCGACAGCGGGCCCGAGGTGCGGCTCCTGCCGATGGCGGAGGTGAAGACGCGCTGCTACTTCCGCCTCACCGTCGACGACGAGCCGGGCGTCTTCGCGCAGATCACGCGCGTGCTCGCCGACCACCAGATCGGGCTCGCCAGCGTCATCCAGCGCGAGCCCGGCCGCCTGGGCGCCGCCGAAGTGGTGCTGCTGACCTATGCGGCTCCGGAGGCGGCGCTGGCCAAGGCCGAGGAGGAGCTGGCGCGCCTCGGATCCACTCGCGCGGTGCGCGCCCGCATCCGCGTCGAGGCGGAGAAATGAAGGGCTTCACCGTGGTGGTGCCCTGCTCGACGTCGAATCTGGGGTCGGGGTTCGACGCCATCGGGATGGCGCTCTCCGGGCCGGATCTGATGCTGCACGTGGAGCCCGGCGGTGCGGGGCTGCGCATCGTGAAGCTCTCGGGCGACGGCGTGGAACGGCTGCCGCTCGACGCCAGCAACCGCATCATCCAGGCGGCATATCGGGCCACGGCCGGCGCGGGCCGCGATCCGGTGGAGCTGGGCGCGGAGCTGTCCATCCACAGCTCCATTCCCTTGAGCCGCGGGCTGGGCTCGTCCGCCGCCGCCGCCGTGGCGGGAGCGCTGGTCGCCGACGCGCTGCTCGAGGGCGCGGTGGGCGAGGAGCGCGTGCTGCGGACCGCGGTGGAGATGGAGGGACACCCGGACAACGCGGTGCCCTCGCTGCGCGGCGGTACGCAGGTCTCGGTCCGCGACGCTTCCGGGCGCGTGCTCTCCTGCGCCGTCGCCATCGGCCGGCCGCTGCGCGCGGCGCTCTACATTCCGGACGAGGAGCTGACCACTTCGGCGGCGCGGGCGGTGCTGCCCAAGTCGGTGTCGCTCGCGGACGCGGTGCACAACCTCGGCCGCGCCGCGCTGCTGGTGGCGGCGCTCGGCCAGGGCAGGCTGGAGTTGATCGGGGAGGCGATGGAGGATCGGCTGCACCAGACGGCGCGCGCCGGCCTGCTGCCCTGGTTGCCGGCGCTGCTCCTGGCGGCGAAGCGAGGCGGCGCGCTGGGGGTGGCGCTCTCCGGCGCGGGCACCACGGTCTGCGCGCTCTGCG
>DASRTX010000119.1:0-3861 GCA_035655715.1 Myxococcales bacterium
GCGATCCCCGCGGCGCGGCTGATCGTCTACGACGGCGTGGGACACGTTCCCATGGAGGAGATCGGGCTGCGCTCCGCCGCGGACGTCGATGCCTTCCTCACCGCCAAGGTGATGGCGGGTGCGCCCGAGGTCCGAAAATAACCAACTTCCGACCCTGACCGTCGATTTGGACGCGCCGAGCTCGCCAACTCGCCTGTCTTGCCATCGAGCGAGCGATGTAGGAGTCTCGGAGATCTGCAAGCGCCGCGACCGCTCGCGATTGCGCCGTCATTGCACGCCAGGGAGTTTCGATGCGCAGCCCGCGGCGAATTTGCCATGCGCTCGCCGGTCTCGTCCTGCTCCTCAGCGCCTGCTCGGGAGAAACGGGAACGCAGGGCGTCCCTGGTCCCGCCGGCCCCGCTGGCGATCCCGGACAGCCAGGGGCGACGGGACCCCAGGGGCCTCCCGGTCCGCAAGGGGCCCAAGGCCTTGCCGGTGCCAACGGCCTCGCCGGCCCGAAGGGCGATCCCGGCCCGCAGGGAGTGGCGGGACCGCAGGGAGTGGCGGGGCCGCAGGGAGTGGCGGGCCCCCAGGGAGTAGCGGGACCCACCGGTCCTCAAGGCGCGCGCGGAATGACCTGGCGCGGGAACTGGGACGGCGCCGTTCTCTACGCGGTGGACGACGCTGTGGTCTTCGACGGTTCTTCGTACATCGCGGTGGAATCGAACGCGGGAAGCCAGCCGCCGGCCGCGCAGTGGAGCCTGGTCGCGAGCGTCGGAGCCACCGGATCCCAAGGCGCGCCCGGTGCGAAAGGCGATCCCGGTTCGCAAGGCGTGCAGGGACCGGCAGGTCCGCAAGGCCTGCCGGGGACGCAGGGAATCCAGGGTCCGGATGGTCCAACCGGCGCGACGGGCCCGCAAGGACTTCCGGGACCAGAGGGCCCGGCTGGTCTCACGGGCGCGACCGGCGCCACCGGTGCGACCGGGCCGCAAGGTCTGGCGGGACCCACCGGTCCGCAGGGCGAGCGGGGAATGACGTGGCGCGGGGACTGGGACGGCGCCGTTCTCTACGAGGTTGACGACGCGGTGGTCTTCGCCGGTTCTTCGTACATCGCGGTGGAGTCGAACGCCGCAAGCCAGCCGCCGGCCCCGGCGTGGAACCTCCTCGCCAGCGTGGGAGAGGTGGGGCTACAAGGCGCGCAAGGGCCGCAGGGGCCCTCGGGTCCGCAAGGCCTGGCAGGGCCGCAGGGAATCCAGGGTTCGCCCGGTCCCACGGGCGCAACCGGTGCGACCGGTCCGCAAGGACTCCAGGGCCCAACCGGTCTCACGGGCGCAACCGGCGCGACCGGTCCGCAAGGACTTCAGGGAGTCCAGGGCCCGCCCGGCCTCACAGGCGCGACCGGCCCGCAGGGTCCGGCGGGACCCACCGGCACCTCGGTCGTCGCGACGGTCCTGAGCATCGGCGATGCCCAGTGCCCC
The DNA here is from genome assembly GCA_035655715.1 of Myxococcales bacterium. Taxonomy (GTDB): domain Bacteria; phylum Myxococcota; class Myxococcia; order Myxococcales; family 40CM-4-68-19; genus 40CM-4-68-19. The sequence continues at coordinate 1,458 of DASRTX010000119.1, forward strand.
TTCGGAGGCACGAAATTCCAGACCGGTGCGTCGATCACGCTCGCCTGCAACGGCGCACCCGGGGCACCTGCGAAGCATTTTTCGGTCGAGGGAGACGTACCCGGGCCTGGTTCCTTGACGCTGGTCCACAACCTCGGCACGCCGGACGTCAACGCGACGGCGTGGGTACGGGACGCCGCCGGCATCTGGAAGAAGGCCGGAGTGTCCCCGGCCGCCATCCAAATCTCCCCCGGGACACTGGGCGATGCCTTTGCGGCGTATTGGCCGTTCGAGGAGGCCTCGCCTCCCCATGTCGACGTCACCGGGAATGGATTCGACCTGACCCTGACCACGGGCAACGGCATCATCAGCTTGCCCGGAAAGGTCGGGAACGGCGTGCAGTTCGATGGACGGACCGCGGTGCATGTCCGGCTGGTGGGGATTGCGCCAGGCGCCGAGCTCTCGTTCGGTGGCTGGGTCTTCCTGAAGCCGACCGGATACGTGAATCAAACCTGGATCATGGCTGCGCCCCTGACGCTGGCGAGCACCGCGCCGGCGTTTGCGCTCTTCGTGAACGGAAACAACACTCTCCAATGCCAGGGCGGGAAACCGTCGGCCGCCACGAAGCTCTCGGGATGGCATCACGCGGTCTGCACGGTCGATCCCGACACCATGCTCCAGCACCTGTACGTCGATGGCGTCGAAGCGGCTGCTCCGTCGGCCTTCGACATGGGCATCGCCCCGATCCTGTTCATCGGGGGAATCCCGCCGCCCTGGCAGAACTCGAGGTTCTTCGCCGGTCTCGTCGACGAGCTGTTCGTGGCCAATCGCCTCTTGTCGACCGCCGAGATCCAGACGCTGATGGGCGGTCTCAACGGAGTGAAGAAGTCTTCGGTGAAGGACTTCCGCGTCGAGGAGCCCGACAACAACACGGTCGTGCTCTACAACGACAACAGGCAACTGCTCCATCTCCGGCTCGACATCGGCCACTAGAAGAGCGTCAGCCGAAGGGCAGGTGGACCGCGAGCCGCAGAACGAAGCTCAGCGAGCCGGCGGTATGCACTCCGTCCAGGTCGTACAACCGCGCGTCGAAGGCGATCCCCGCGCCGGCCGAGAGGTAGCGCACGAAGAAGTGCTCGAGCTCGATGCCAAGTCTTGCATCCAGTTCGTCAGGGTGGATGGCGCCGGAATACGCCAGCTTTCCGAACCCGAGATAGGGCGAAAGCTCGGTCTTGTCGCCGAGACCGATGTTGAATCCCAAAGTGCCCAGCCAGCGGGTGAAGGTGGTGTTCCTCACCGAGAACTCGCTCGACTTCTCCAGCCGCAAACCCAGCGAGACGAAGGCCAGCCGCAGCCGCAGGTCGCCACCGTAGAGGAATGCCACGTCGTCTGGCAGGCCCCCATGGAGCGGCTCGACGCCGCCCACAAACCCCAGGTCGAGGCCGAAGGTGGGACGGACCCGCTCGTCGCCTTCGGCTGCTCGAGCCGAAAGCGCGCAAGCAAAGACCAGGATGAGCACGATGCGTGGCAAACAACCTCTCGCGAGCGGGGACCATACACGTCGCGCGCCTGCACGGACAGCGCGCGAACTCAGCGGACGGGCCGAAGGCCGATCTGCGTTGTCTGGTCGCCCGCTTCCGAGGCCCATTCCACCAGCCGGTAGCTCGCGTGGCGCAGCCGCCGGCACAACTCGCGGTTGATGTTCTGCAGGACCATCACGTAGGCCTTGATGTCCTTCTTGTACAATTCGTACAGGTCGCGCGCCCGCAGCTCGAGCAGGTCCACGTCGCGCTCTACCAGCACGGTCGCGGAGCGCGGCTGCATCTCGAGCAGGGTCATCTCGCCGAAGAAGTCACCGTCACGCAGCCGGGTCAGCTTCACGGGAGCTCCGCCCTCCGGAGAGCGGTGGAAGACGATCAGCTCGCCGCGCCGGACGACGAAGAGTGAATTGCCCGGATCACCCTCGTTGAAGACGACGGCGCCTTTCGGCAGGGACCGCGCCACCAGCATCGCGACGATGCATTCGAGCGCTGAGCGATCGATCCCGCCGAAGAAGCTGGTGCGGGGCAAGAACTCGAGGAGCTCCTGGTCGACCATGCGGGAAGCATTGCGCGGCGGGGGGCAGGATGCAATGGCGACGCCGGCGTGTATAGACGCCTCCAGCAAACCTCTCGCGAAGCAGGGTTGTTGATTTCATTGATGTTTTTACTCTGACTTTGGTCTCGGTACGTCTGTGTGCTAACAGACTACCTTTCGCGACGCTTCGCCTGGGGGGAGCTCTTCATCGGTGCTGTCTTTCGACTGAGCGCGCACGCGATTACAAAACAGTTTTATCGAGAGGTATCAACCATGAAAATGGTCCGCCCGCTGGAATTCCCGCTCACGGTTCTGGTCCTGCTTCTCGGTATCGGCTCGGCGCGAGCGC